>JALOLR010000007.1 GCA_025455885.1 Acidimicrobiales bacterium | reverse complement strand
CCATCGCCGCCGGCGAGTTGCGGGCGATCGTCTCGGCCAGCTCCTGGGCCCGCTCCCGCAACCGCTCGGGCGGATCGACGACCTCGCTCACCATCCCCAGCTCGTAGGCCCGCTGCGCCGACATCCGCTCGTGGCGCCCCATCAACGCCATCCGCATCACCGCCTCGAACGGCATCTTGCGCAGCAGCCCGATGGCCTCGATGGCCACCACCTGGCCGACCGAGACGTGCGGGTCGAAGAACTGGGCGTCGGCGGCGGCGATCACCACGTCGGCGTCGGCCACCCAGTGGAACGCCCCTCCGGCACACAGCCCGTTCACCGCGGTGATGACCGGCTTGGCCACCCCCTGGTGCCACGCCGTGAAGTGGACGTCGAAGTTCTCCATCGACTCGCGGTAGCGCTCCATGCCCACGCCGTCGCCCGCGATCTCGCTCACGTCGACGCCGGTCTGGAACGCCCGACCGTTGCCGGTGTGGACGATGACCCGCACCGCCGGGTCGGCGTCGAGCTCGAGCCACGCGTCGGCGAACTCGTCGCGCATCGTGTTGTTCATGGCGTTGAGCTGGTCGGGGCGGTCGTTGATCAGCCAGCCCACCGGTCCGTGGCGTTCGATCCGGAGACAGGTGTAGGTGCTCATGGGGCTCCTCCCGGAGTCGGTCGACCGGTCACCCAGACCGGGTTGCGCTTCTCGGCGAACGCCGCCGGGCCCTCGGTCTGGTCGGGGTGGCCCCACATCGACACCAGGTCCCATCGCCGCCGGCGAGTTGCGGGCGATCGTCTCGGCCAGCTCCTGGGCCCGCTCCCGCAACCGCTCGGGCGGATCGACGACCTCGCTCACCATCCCCAACTCGTAGGCCCGCCGCGCCGACATCCGCTCGTGACGCCCCATCAACGCCATCCGCATGATCGCCTCGAAGGGGGCCTTGCGGGCCAGGGCGATGGCCTCGAAGGCGGTGACCTGGCCGACCGACACATGGGGGTCGACGAACGCGGCATCGGCCGCGGCGATCACGATGTCGGCGTCGGCCACGAAGTGCAGCCCCCCACCGGCGCAGGTGCCGTTGACCGCGGCCACCACCGGTGTGGCCACGGCGTTGTGCCACGCGCTGATGCGCAGCTCGGCCCGCTCGGTGCGCCGCGACTGCTCGCGCAGGGCCTCGGGGTCGCGGCTGAGCTGGACGACGTCGAGCCCGGTCTGGAAGTTCCGCCCCGCACCGGTGTTGACGATGACCCGGACCTCGGGGTCGTCGTCGAGCTCGCGCCACGCCCGCTCCAGCTCGTCGAGCATCGTGGCGTCCATGGCGTTGCCGGCGGCGGGCCGGTCGAAGACCAACCATCCGACCGGGCCGTGGCGCTCGACGACCAGCGTCTCGTGGGTCGCGGCCATCACCCGCTCCTCGGGATCTCGCGCCACGGACTCCCCTGCCACGGATCGGCCTCACGGGGCAGGCCCAGCACCCGTTCGCCGAGGATGTTCTTGTTGACCTCGGTGGTGCCCCCCTCGATGGTGTTGGCCCGGCTGCGCAGGAAGCCCTTCACCTCGCGCGGCAGGCGCGCGCCGTACCCCGCGGGGCCGGCGGGGGCGGCCGGGCCGGGGCCCGCCTCCCACGCGAGCGACGGCGCTCCCAGCAGGTCGACGGCGAGGGCCTGGACGCGCTGGTTGAGCGAGCCCTGGTGGACCTTGCCGATCGAGCTCTCCGGGCCCGGCGAACGACCGGCCTTCAGACCGGCGCGCACGCGCTGGTTGGTCCAGCCCCGGATGCGCTCCTCGCTGAGGAGACGCACGACCTCCTGGCGGACGACGGGGTCGTCCCAGCCGCCGGGGCGGCCCGACGCACTGCGGGCCCGGGCGAGCGCGACGAGGTGCTCGGCGCCCGATCCGCCGATGCGGTCGACGCCCCCCGAGCCGGCGCCGGCGACCATCTGACGCTCGCCCGAGAGCGTGGCGTTGGCGACCTTCCAGCCGTCGCCGATCGCCCCCACCCGCTGGGCGTCGGGGACGACGGCACCGTCGAGGAACGTCTCGTTGAAGTCCACCTCGCCGGTGATGTGACGCAGCGGTCGCACCTCGACGCCGGGCTGGTGGAGGTCGACCAGGAAGTAGGTGAGGCCCTGCCGTTTGGGTCGGTCCGGGTCGGTGCGGGCCAGGATCACACCGAAGTCGGCCTCGTGGGCCCAGGTGCTCCAGACCTTCTGCCCGGTGAGCAGCCACCGGCCGCCGTCGTCGTCGGACCACTCGGCCCGGCAGGCCAGCGACGCGAGGTCGGAGCCGGCGCCGGGCTCGCTGAAGAGCTGGCACCACACCTCGTCGTTGCGCACCATCGGCGGGAGGAAGCGGAGGCGTTGCTCCTCGGTGCCGTGGGCGAACAGGGCGGGCGCGGCGAGGTTGAGCCCGAGGGGGTTCAGGCGCCCGAGGTTGTAGGGCGCCAGCTCGGCCTCGACCGCCCGGGCCACGGCGGGGGCGAGGTCGAGCCCGCCGTAGGCCACCGGCCAGGTGGCCACAGCCAGGCCCGAGCGGGCGAAGGTGGGATACCACGATCGATAGTCGGCGAAGGGCCTGGCGGCGCGGAGGGCGGCGAGCCCACCGCGGGCGACCGCCTCCCGCCACGCAGCCGGGACGTTGGCCTCGACCCAGGCCCGAGCGGCCGGCACCGCCTCGTCGACCGTCGCCCCCGGCGGCACGGCCAGGTGGGCCTCGTCCACCCCTGTCGTCACGGTCACCGCTACCGCCCCCGGTACTCGGGCGACCGCTTCTCCCCGAACGCGGCCAGGCCCTCCCGGAAGTCCTCGCTGCGCGACGCCAGCTCCATGGCGAACGCCTCGTCGCGGAGGTGGTGGTCGAGGGGGGTGGTGGCCCCGCTGTGGAGCAGCCACTTCGTCAGGCCGAGGGCCACGGTCGGGCCCGTCGCCAGGCGCTCGACGACCTCCGCGGCGGCGGCGTCGAGGTCGTCCCCGGCGACGGCGCGGTGGACGAGCCCCCACGCCTCGGCCTCGGTACCGTCGACGACCCGCCCGAGCAGCAGCATGTCGCGGGCCCGAACCTCGCCCACGCGACGCGGCAGCATCCACGTGGCGCCGCTGTCGGGGGTGAAGCCCCGCTCGACGAACGGCGCCCAGAAGCGGGCGTCGGCGGCGGCCACGGTGACGTCGGCGGCGAGGGCGAGGTTGAGGCCGATGCCCGCCGCCCATCCCCGGACCACGCAGACCACCGGGGTCTGCACCGACAACAGCAGCGGCACCAGCCGGTGGGCCTGGGAGGGCAGGCGGCGCTGGATGCTGCCCGCCCGGGGGCGGGCGCCGCCCGGGGCGTTGCGGGCCACGATGTCGAACCCGGAGCAGAAGTGCTCGCCGGCGCCGGTGAGCACGATCGTGCGCACCGCCTCGTCACGCCCGGCGGCGTCGATGGCGTCGATGAGCGCCGCCACGACGTCGTCGTCGAGGGCGTTGCGCCGCTCGGGGCGGTCGACGGTGAGGCGCAGGACGCCGTCGCCGAGGGCCACGACGAGGCCGGGGCAGCCGGCGTAGGGATCGGTGCTCATCGGTCGGCGAACCCTTCGATGACGGCGTCGAGGGCGGCGGCGAGGTCCCGTCCCGTCCCGCCGGGCGGATCGGGCAGGCGGACCGGCCCGTGCTCACGACTGGGCAGCAGCACGGTGGCGTGCCCGGGAGTGGTGACGTCGCCGCGCTGGTTGACGCACTGCAGCTCGAGCTCGACGGCCGGGCGGTCGCCCTCGGCGAGGAACCGGCGCACGACGGTGCCCGAGAGGAACTGGGTGTCGCCGACGTAGTTGAACGCCCGGAACTCGCAGTCGAGCTTCCACAGCCAGGCGTCGTCGCCCATCCAGTCGGTGCAGAGGTGCACGAGCCACGTCTCGCGCATCCGCCCGTAGTCGAACGTGGTCGGGTTCCCGGACCGCTGGGCGAAGGCCGGGTCCCAGTGCACCCGCTGCATCACGTCGGGCACGTTGAGCTCGTCGCGGTGGAAGAAGCGGGGGATGCGGCGGCGGTTGGCGGCGGCGAGGCGCAGGGGTCGCACCCCGTAGAGGCCCATCCCCATGCCCACGTGCCAGCACACGATGTCCGTGACGGTCAGGGGTCCCTTGACCATCGGCCCGACGGCGTCGCCCTCGGCGACGTCCTCCCAGTGGCGGGGCTCGGGCCCACGAGGCCCCTCCGCGGCGTAGCGGGCGTCGATGTCGTCGATCTCGGCGTCGGTGTAGGGCCGCAGCTCGATGGTGGCGTTGCGGGCCCGGGCTCGGGCCTTCTCGCGCTCGGTGCGGATCATGAGGCGGTACTGGCCGGCGAGGACGTTGCCGTCGTCGTCGCGGAAGACCTGGCCGGTCCACTCGTGGACGGCCCGACCGGCGAACTCGCTGGACTTGTCGTGCACCCCGACGAGGGCGTTGCGCCGCCAGACCCGACGACCCGGGCGGAGCGGGGCCCACCACTCCCGGGCGCTGGCCGAGTAGAACGCGTGGACGCCGCGCAACGGGTCGCCCTTCATGAGCTCGACCTGGTCGGGCGCGACCTCGGTGACCTCGTCCTCTCCGATCAGCGAGTCGCCGCCGACGAGGGGCGGCGGGGCGATCGGGCCGCCCCACACCGACGCGCTGGCGTGGGCGGGATCGCACCACAACGGGTTGTCGTCGCCGTAGGCCACCGCCACGTTGCGGAACGTGTCGACGTTCGGCTCGGTGTAGTGGGGGCGCATGGGGTGGGGTTCGGGCACGCCGATGCGGCGGCGGAGCCGGGCGACGGCCTCGTCGGTGATCGTCCCGGACGGCGTGTCGGTCCTGGCCATCGTCACCACTCCGCTCCCCCGGCTGCCCACCCGGTCGGTCCGGGTGGGCGTCAATGTATCGAATATACGATTCGACGGTCAGGTCCGTGCGACGCACCCGCGCCCTGCGCCACGGCCACCGCGGTCACCCGGCACGGCCGGCGGCGGCTCGCTACCGTGGCCGCCCATGAGCGACACGAGCATGAACGACTGGAACGCGCAGGTCATCGCCGAGTTCCGGGCCAACGGCGGCAAGGTGGCCCAGTTCGGCGACGCCCCGTTGGTGATCCTGCACACCATCGGCGCCAAGAGCGGGGCGCGGCGTGACATCCCTCTCGTCGCCCTCCTCGACGACGACGGGATGTTCGTCTTCGCCTCCAAGGCGGGAGCGACGACCAACCCCGACTGGTACCACAACCTCAAGGCGAACCCGGAGATCGACGTCGAGTACGGCACCGACACCTTCCGGGCCCGCCTGCGCGAGCTGCCCACCGACGAAGGCCAGGCCAAGCTGCGCGCCCAGGGCGAGCTGCACGCCAACTTCGCCGAGTACGTGGCCAGCGCCGCCCCCCGCCTGATCCCCGCCTTCGCGATCGAACGGGCCTGACGCCGACGAGGCCTAGGGCCGGGCGCGCTCGCGACGCACAGTGGCCTTGCGGCCCTTGATCAACGCCCGGCGCATGATCCACACCACCTCGTCGACGGCCGCGTCGGGCACCTCCACCAGCGAGAAGCGGTCGAAGATCTTGATGGCCCCGACGTCGCCGCCGGTGAGGTCGGTCTCGCCGGTGAGCGCCCCCACGAGGTCCTGAGGTCGGACCCCGGCCTCCTTGCCCGCGCCGATGAAGATCGAGGTCATGTCGCTCGGCGCGTGCGCGGCGCGGCCGCCCTTGCGGGCCCGCTTGTCGGCCTCCCACTCGGCCTTGCTGGCCCAGTTGGTCTTCCCCGACTTCGCCGGCTTGGCCGGCTTGGCCGACTTCGCGGCCTTGCCCGGCTTGCCCCCGGCCCCCTTCCCTCCGAGGCTCGAGGCGCCCCAGTCCGACCGGGGCGGCTTGTCGCCCTTGAGCGCCACGTCGGCGATCTCCCGCGTGTCGTCGACCACACCGGACGCCTCGTGGGCGAGCTTCACCGCGGCGACGGCCACGTCGAACAGGTCGATCTCCTCGGCGAGCCCCTCCACCACCCCGCGGTACGCGTCGTCCCCGTCGGAGGCGTCCCGGTCGCCGAGGGCGACGTCGCGCAGCGCCGCCGTGGTGGCCTCCAGGCGACGGCTGCGCAGGTCCTCGACCGACGGGACCTTCTCGACGGGGATCCGCTGACCGATGAGCCGCTCGATGTTCTTCAGCTGACGGTGCTCGCGGGGCTCGGCGAGGGTGAGGGCCACGCCCTCACGACCGGCACGGCCCACGCGACCGATGCGGTGGACGTACGCCTCGGGGGCACTGGGGACGTCGTAGTTCACGACGTGGGTGAGGTGGTCGACGTCGAGGCCCCGGGCGGCGACGTCGGTGGCGATGAGCAGGTCGGCGGTCGTGGCGCGCAACCGCCCCATCACCCGGTCGCGCTGCTCCTGGCTCATGCCCCCGTGGAGGCCCTCGGCGCGGTAGCCCCGCCCGTTGAGCGTCTCGGCCAGCTCGTCGACCTCGCCCCGGGTACGGCAGAACACGATGGCCGCACCCGGCGCCTCGACGTCGAGGATCCGGCCGAGCGCGGCGGGCTTGTCGGAACGTCGCACCACGTAGGCGGTCTGGCGCACGAGAGGAGGCGCGCCCTCGGCGACGGGCTCGCGGTCGATCTGGACCGTGACCGGATCGGTCATGTGCCGGCGGGCCAGCTTGGCGATGCGGCCCGGGAGCGTGGCCGAGAACAGCACGGTCTGACGGGTCGCGGGCGTCGCCCCGACGATCGCCTCGAGGTCCTCGGCGAAACCCATGTCGAGCATCTCGTCGGCCTCGTCGAGCACCACGACGGCCACGTCGTCGAGCACCAGCGAACCCCGGGCGAGGTGGTCGACCGCCCGACCGGGGGTGGCCACGACGACGTCCACGCCTCGTCCGAGGCTCTGGAGCTGACGGCCGATGGGCTGGCCGCCGTAGACCGGCAGGACCCGGGCCCCGAGCTCCCGCCCGTACTTGTGCAACGCCTCGGAGACCTGCATGGCCAGCTCACGGGTGGGCACCAACACGAGGGCCATCGGGGCGGTGGTGCCCCGGGATCCGCCGCTGGCCAACCGGTCGAGGATGGGCAGGGCGAACGCCGCCGTCTTGCCGGTGCCGGTGGCCGCCTGGCCGATCAGGTCGCGACCCGCCGTCAGCTGGGGGATGGCCTCGCGCTGGACCGGGGTGGGCTCCTCGTAGCCGAGGGCCACCAAGGCGTCGAGCACAGGGGTGGGCAGGCCGAGGTCGGCGAAGGTGACGGACGGGTTCGTTTCGGCGGCTGGGCCCACGGGACTTTCCTCATCATCGACGTCGCGGGGCGCCGCGACGAACGTTCGAGCCTAGGGCGGCGACCGTCCGGCTTCCTCGTCCCGGCCCGGCGCTGTGTAGAAAGGGGCGCCCCTTCGTCGAGGAGAGACCGCCGTGCAGCTGCGCGATTCCGAGGCCGACGCCGAGTTCCGGGCCACCGCCCGGGCCTGGCTGGTCGACGCCGTCCCCACGCTCCCGCCCGAACCCGACCCCACGGACTGGGACGGCCGGCGGTCCCGCGACACCTACTGGCAGCGCCTCCTGTTCGACGCCGGGTACGCGGGCGTCAACTGGCCGGCGGCCTACGGCGGACGGGGCGCCACCCCCACCGAGCACCTCATCTTCCTCGAGGAGGCCAACCGGGCCGGCGCCCCCGACGTGGGCGTGGGGTTCGTCGGGCAGAACCACGCCGGCCCGACCCTCATCGCCGAGGGCACGCCCGAGCAGCAGGCCCACCACCTCCGCGGCATCCTCACCGGCGAGCACGTCTGGTGCCAGGGGTTCTCCGAGCCCGAGGCCGGCAGCGACCTGGCCAGCCTTCGGACCCGGGCGATCCGCGACGGCGACCACTACGTCATCACCGGCCAGAAGATCTGGACCTCCCACGCCCAGGTCGCCGACTACTGCGAGATGCTGGTCCGCACCGACCCCGACGCCCCCAAGCACAAGGGGATCACCTGGCTCATCGTCCCCATGGACACCCCGGGCATCGAGGTTCGCCCGCTCGTCACCGTGCAGGGGTCGGCGGAGTTCGCCGAGCTCTTCCTCGACGAGGTGCGGGTGCCGGTGGCCAACCGCGTCGGGGAGGAGAACGACGGCTGGCGGGTGGCCAACGTGACGCTGAGCTTCGAGCGCGGCACCGGCTTCGTCGGCCAGCTCCTCGAGACCACCCGACTGCACGGCGAGCTGGTGCAGATCGCCCGCCGCACCCCGCGGGGCTCGGGCACCGCGTGGGACGACGCCGGCCTGCGCCGCGAGTTCGGCACGCTGGCCGCCGAGCTCGACGCCATGTGGGCCTTCACGAAGCGCAACGTGAGCGCCGGCGAGCGGGGCGGGATCCCGATCAGCGGCGGTTCGGGCTTCAAGCTGGCCTTCGGCACCCTCGTCCACCGCCTCGGGGACCTGGCCCTCCGGGTCCTCGACCGGGCATCGCTCAGCTTCGACGACGTCGACGGCCTGCCGACCGGTGCCCAGGTGCACGGCAAGCTCCACGCCTTCGGGGTGTCCACCGGCGGCGGCACCTCCCAGATCCAGCAGAACATCCTCGCCGAGCGGGTGCTCGGCCTCCCCCGAGAGGCTCGCTGACATGGACTTCGCACGCTCCGACGAACAGGTCGAGCTGACCGACATGATCCGGCGCTTCGCCGAGGACCGCTTCCCCACCGAGACGGTGCGGGCCTTCGGCGAGCCGGGCGGCTTCGACCGGGGGCGGTGGGCGGAGCTGGCCGCGCTCGGCACCTTCGGGATCGCCCTGCCCGAGGCCGAGGGGGGCGTGGGACTGGGAACGATCGATGCCGTGCTCGTGCACGAGACCCTCGGAGCGGCGCTCACCCCCGGGCCGCTCACCGCGGCGTCGCTGCTGGCCGGGCTGGTGCCCGGTGTGCTCGAGGGCGAGGTCGTGCCCGCCCTCGTCGAGCGACCGGCCCACGGGCCCTTCGTGGTCGAGCACCTCCGCGACGCCGACCTGCTGGTGGTGGTCGACGAGGACGGCTGGCGGATCCACCCCGCCGCCACCGTCGAGCGCGACGAGGTCGCGCACCCGACCGATCCCACCACGCCCGTCTCGATCGTCCGCGACCTCCCCGAGGTCGCGCCGTCCGGCGACGCCGGAGCGGCCGCCCGGCTGGGGCGTCTGGCCTCGCTCTACGCGTCCGCGCAGCTGGTCGGCGGCTCCGAGGCGAGCACGGCCCTCGCCGTCGGGTACGCCCAGGAGCGCCACCAGTTCGGTCGCCCCATCGGTTCGTTCCAGGGTCTCAAGCACCTCCTGGCCGACTGCCTGGTGCGCACCGAGGTGGCCCGCTCCTCGGTCTGGGCGGCCGGGGTGATCGCCGACGAGCCCGACGCCGGCGACCTCTCCCGGGCCGTTGCGGGCGCGCGGGTGCTGGCCGCCCGGGCCGGGACCGAGAACGCGAAGACCTGCATCCAGGTCCACGGCGGGATGGGCTTCACCTGGGAGGTGGACGCCCACCTCTTCCTGAAGCGGGCGTGGGTGCTGGAGACCCAGTTCGACACCCCCGACGGTGCGGCCGACGCCGTCGCCGGGATGCTGGTCGGCTGACCCCGCCTCCGGGGTTCAGCCCGCCACCGGGCTGGCGCCGGACGGGACCGTCACGACGTCACGGCTCGCCAGGAGCGCGACGACGGCGTCTCCCTGGCGGGCGAGCGCGGTACGAAACCGGTCGACGGCGCCGTCGGCGTCGCCGGCCACCAGGCTGGCGGTGACCGCGGCCACCGCCGCCCGCTGGGTGGCCATGGCGCCGGGCACCTCGACGAAGAAGTTCCCGGGCACGATGCTCGTCATCACCCGGGCCACCGAGGTGAGGCGGGGGGCGCGGGCCGCCCGGTTCAGGGCGGCGAGATAGGCGACGTTGGCCCGGTTGAAGGCCTCGGGATCGGTGGCGGTGGCCACCGCCTCGGCCGCTGCGCCGAGGTCGGCCAGACCGGCGGCGTCGCCCCGCTCGACCACCCGGCGGGCCATCAGGCCGAAGAGCTCCCCGAACAGCTCGTAGTGGTCGTGCACGTAGGCCGGGTCGAGTCCGTTGACGTAGGCCCCCCGGTGAGGCTCGATCGTCACCCACCCCTCCCGGTCCAGGGCGATGATGGCCTCGCGCACCGGGATGCGACTCACCCCCAGCTGATCGGCGATCTCGTCCTGGCGCACCCTGTCCCCGGGGCGCAGCTCGCCGTCGAACACCATCCGACGGATGTGGGCGGCCACCTGGTCACCGCTGCTGCGTCGGTCCACGGTCGCCATGGCCGGAGTCTAGGAAATATGAAATATGAACTCCTGCCACCGGCCGACCGTCACCGAGACGGACGGCGCCGTCGGAAGGGGGGCGGTGGTCAGGCGAAGCGGCAGCGACCCGTGTCGAGCACCACCCGACCGTCGTCACCACGGGTCTGGAACGTGGCCTCGCCGTCGGCGGTCAGCCAGATCTCGACGGTCAGCTCCTCCCCGGGGAACACGGGGGAGGCGAAGCGCCCGCTCATCGCCGCGAACCGGGCCGGATCGCCGTCGCAGAGGCGGTGCAGCAACGCCCGCCCCGTGAAGCCGTAGGTGCACAGGCCGTGCAGGATCGGCCGGTCGAACCCCCCGCGGGCGGCGAACGCCGGGTCGGAGTGCAACGGGTTGCGGTCGCCGGAGAGGCGGTAGAGCAACGCCTGGTCGGGCCGGGTGCGGTAGGTGACGACGTGGTCGGGCGCCCGTTCGGGCACCTCCTTCGACACCGACGGGCCCCGGTCGCCGCCGAAGCCACCCTCGCCCCGGATGAACATCGAGGTGACGTTCGTGAACAGCGGCCGGCCGGTGGCGACGTCGGTCGAGACGATCTCGATCTCCACCACCGCCCCCGAGCCCTTGTCGTACACGCCGGTCACCGTGCCCTTGCTCGACACGGTCCCCTCGACCGGGATCTCGCCGAACAGCTCGATGGCCTGGGAGCCGTGCACGAGCATCGCCGGGTTGAAGGTGCCGATGTCCTTCAGCGCCGCCGTGCCGCCGAGCATGAGCACGACCGCCATCGTGGGCAGCACCCGCTGGGGGGTGTCGGTGGTGTTCTCGGTGGTGAAGGCCAGCTCGTCGGTGCCCGCCCCGACGCCGAGGGCGTAGAGCAGCGCGTCCTTCGAGGTCCAGCTCGACTCGACGGGATCGGCGGTGGCGCCGACGGCATCGGGGTTCACGGGCATGACGGGCTCCTGGTCGGACGGGACGGGGTCATCGGGCGCCGAAGGCCCCGTCGACGATGGCGTGCAGATCGGCGAGGGTGAGACGGCACTCCCCTCCCGGGTCGCCGCTCACCGCCGGATCGGCGGCCTGGTACGCCTGCACGATGCCACTCAGGAGGCGGGCGAGCACGCCCGGGTCCCCCGGCCGCAGGAGACCGGCGGCCTGGCCGCGCCGGAACAGGTCGGCCTGACGCCCCATCACGACCCGGATGTTCTCGGCGAGGCGGTCCGAGGTCGGGGCCTCGGCGGCGAGCATCGTGGACCCGGCCGAGCGCAGGTAGAGCCGACCGAAGTGAGGGTGGCGGCCGAAGAAGCCGACCTGGAAGTCGACGAGGCGGTGGAGCTCGTCGACGGGATCGGCGGCGTCGGCGAGGGCGCGGTCGAGCTCGGGGAGGAACTCCGCCCCGCGCCGCAACCACACCGCCAGGAAGAGGTCGTCCTTGCTCGCGAAGAACGAGTACACCGACCCGACCGAGAACTCGGCCCGGGCGGCCACCTCCTTCAAGGTGGCCTCGTGGTAGCCCTTGGCTGCGAACACCTCCTCGGCGGCGTCGAGGAGCTGCTCGCGGGCCAGCTCCTGGTGCAGAAGCCGGCGCTGCTCGCGCCGGCCGCCCTCGGCGGCCGTCGTCGTCACCGCGGGCCCGTCATGGACGGCCGTTGCTCGGCCACTCCGGGCGGTGGTAGCCGTCGAAGCGCAGCTCACCGCCGCGCAGCTCGCGGATGGTCAGGAAGTCGCCCTTGTAGCCCTTGTGGTCGTAGGGGCCGAACTGGACGTAGCACCCCGGTCCGCCGTTGGTGGCGGGCATCCACCGGATCTTCTCGAGGCCGTCCTTCACGTACGACGGTGCGGGGATGGCGGCGTTGGCGATGCCGTGGATGGCCGCCCGGGCCGTGTCGTAGGCCAGCGCGATGACGACGTTGCCGGTCTTGCGACCGAAGCGGGCCTCGAAGCGCTCGATCATCTTGTTGTAGTTCGGGTTGGCGCCGTCCTCGCCGAGCTGGTCGACGCCGTGCCACCCCTCCAGGCCCTCGGCCCACCGGTCGGAGTTCGAATAGAACATGAACGCGGTGCCCATCACGCGGGGCGGGTCCCAGCCGATGGCCTCGAACGCCGATGCGAAGTGGAAGGTGGCGTAGCCGTAGCCCCCGTAGTAGATGCCCTCCACGCCGAGCTGGCGCATCTCGGCGAGGTCGTCGGCGAGGCCGACCGGGTTGGGCTCGAGCTTCACCTCGCGGACCACGGACATGCCCTGGCGCAGCGCCTCGTCACGGAAGTAGTCGGCGTAGTCCTTCCCGGACGACCCGGCCTCCCAGAACAGCCCGATCTTCTCGAAGCCCTTCGACGCCAACCACTGCGCGCACATGACGCCCTCGGTCGGGATGTCGCCGTTGGCGACGGTGAAGCAGTGCTCGGAGGCGAAGCGGTGGGCGCCGGTCCAGCCGATCGACGCCACCCCGAGCTCGTTGGCGGTGTCCTGGAGCACCAGGCAGTTGTCGGAGATCATCGGGCCGAGGACGACGACGCACCCCTGCTCGACCAGCCAGCGGTAGCCCTCGATGACCTTGCGGTAGTTCTCCCGGGGGAGGCCCCGGGCGTCGGCCACGACGAGCTGCACGGGGCTGCGGGCCCAGACGCCCTCGTTCATGGCGTCCTCGATGGCGAGGATGGTCGGGTCGATCCAGTCGGCCAGCAACTGGTTGAGGTCCATGTCGATGAGGATCCCGATCTTCACCGGCTCGAACGGGTCGCCCTGGGTCTGCAGCCCGCGGGTGGGCGGGTGGATGGTGATGTTCTGCACGGCCACGTCGACCGCCGGCCCGCCGCCCTGCCACCAGTGCTTGGTGGCCGCCTCGCCCACCCCACCCTCGAGGTGGGCACGGGTGCCGTGGGCCACGTTGGTGACCGCCCGGTCGGTCTCGGCGATGCCGAGGTCGACCGGCGCGGGGAACATCCGCTCGGCGTACCGGATCTCGTCGTCGTTGCTCACTGGGCCCCCTGGTTCGTGCGCCGCCCCCACGGACGTCGGCTCCTCACGACGGGGATCCCGCCGCCGACGCCACCCTAACCGGCTCGTCGGAGCAACGTTCATCCCACTGAAGTACGGTTCAGCGGGCGGGGCGGGCGCCCCGGAGCGAGGGAGCGCACATGCACGCCGACGACCTGATCCTGATCAGCGTGGACGACCACCTGGTCGAACCGCCGACGATGTTCGACCACCACACCCCCGCCCGGTGGAAGGACCGCTTCCCCCGGGTCGTGCGCACCGAGGTCGGCGACGACGTGTGGACCTTCGAGGGCACCGTCATCCCCAACATCGGCCTCAACGCCGTGGCCGGCCGCCCCAAGGAGGAGTACGGCATCGAGCCGACCGCCTTCGACGAGATGCGCCCCGGGTGCTGGGACGTGCACGAGCGCGTCAGGGACATGGACGCCGGTGGGATCCTCGGCTCGATGAACTTCCCGTCCTTCCCCGCCTTCAGCGGCCGGCTGTTCGCGGCCTGCGACGACAAGGACCTGGCCCTCGACGTGGTCCGGGCCTACAACGACTGGCACGTCGACGAGTGGTGCGGCGCCTACCCGGACCGCTTCGTGCCCATGGGCCTGCCGGTGCTGTGGGACCCCGACCTCGCCGCCGCCGAGGTCCGCCGCCTCGCCGCCAAGGGCGTCCACTCCCTCACCTTCACCGAGAACCCCTCGACGCTCGGGTACCCGAGCTTCCACAGCGACCACTGGGACCCGCTCTGGAAAGCGCTGTGCGACCACGACGTGGTGCTGTCCATCCACCTCGGCTCGTCCGGCCAGCTGGCCGTGACCGCCCCCGACGCCCCGGTCGACGTGATGATCACCCTCCAACCGATGAACATCTGCCAGGCCGCCGCCGACCTGCTCTGGTCACGGGTGCTGAAGAAGTTCCCCACCCTGAAGATCGCCCTCTCCGAGGGCGGCATCGGCTGGATCCCCTACTTCCTCGACCGGGCCGACCGCACGTACGACATGCACCACCTGTGGACGGGCCAGGACTTCGGCGACCGCCTCCCGAGCGACGTGTTCCGCGAGCACTTCCTCACCTGCTTCATCTCCGACCCCGTCGGCCTCGGGCTGCGCCACGACATCGGCATCGACAACATCGCCTGGGAGTGCGACTACCCGCACTCCGACTCGTCGTGGCCCTTCGCCCCCGAGGAGTTGGCCCGGGCGGCCGCCGGCATCCCCGACGCCGAGCTGCACAAGATCGGCCACGGCAACGCCATGCGCTGGTACCACTTCGACCCCTTCACGCGTCGCACCCGCGACGAGAGCACCGTCGGCGCGCTGCGGGCCGCCGCCCGGGGCCACGACGTGTCGGAGAAGTCCTACGACAAGGGCCGACACGAGAAGCAGGTCGGCATCGAGATCGGCAAGCTCGCCGCCAGAGCGACGGCGTAGTACTGATGGTGCCCTCGTCGGCTCCGCCTCCTCGGGACACGGCGCGGCTCGGTCGCTGGCGCTTCCCCTCGCCGCCCGACCACCACGCCCCCGCCGAGGCACCCCACCCAACGGTGCCCTCGTCGGCTCCGCCTCCTCGGGACACGGCGCGGCTCGGTCGCCCATGAGCACCTTCGAGCCGATCGTCCGGCCGGAGGGCCATCCGCTGGTGCGCGCCGAGGTGGTCGACGGCGACGTGGGGATCGTCACCCTCGCCGACCCCGAGCGGCGCAACGCGCTGCGCATCGAGCTGTCCCTCGACCTGGCCGCGGCGGTCGCCGAGCTCGTCGACGACGGCGTGGGGGCACTGGTCGTCACCGCCGAGCCGCCGGTCTTCTGCGCCGGCGGCGACATCGACGACCTGGTGGCTCCCCGCGCCGCGCTGCGCGACACCTACGCCGGCTTCCTCGCGCTGACCGGCTCGCCGGTCGTCACGGTGGCGGCCGTCGGCGGCGCCTGCGTGGGCGCCGGGGTGAACCTGCCGCTCGCTTGCGACGTGGTGATCGCCACGCCGAACGCGCGGTTCGACCCGCGGTTCCTCGACGTGGGCATCCACCCCGGCGGCGGCCACCTCCGGCGGCTGACCGACCGGATCGGTCGACAGGGGGCGGCCGCCCTCGCCCTGTGCGGCGACACCCTCGACGGCCGCGACGCCGAGACCAAGGGCCTGGCCTGGCGCTGCGTCGACGACGACGAGCTGCTCGCCACCGCCGTGCGCCTGGCCCGCCGCGCCGCCGGGCGCGACCGCGAGCTGGTCGCCCGCACCCGGGCCACCCTCGACGCCTCGCTCACCGTCGGCCACGACGAGGCCCTCGAGCTCGAGCTGGTCGCCCAGCAGTGGTCGATGGACCGTCCCGGCTTCGTCGACGGGGTGCGAGCGCTCCGCGATCGCCTCGGGCGCGGGGATCAGCGCTTGTCGTAGGTGATGCCGCTGGCCTCGACGTCCCAGGTGGCGTCGGTCACGGCCTCGTCACGCAGGTCGCGCTTGAGCACCCGACCGACCGGCGAGCGGGGCAGCTCGCTGCGGAACTCGATGTAGCGGGGCAGCGCGAAGTAGGGGAGCTGGTCGATGCACCAGCGGAACAGCTCCTCCTCGGTGACCTGCCGGCCCTCGGCGAGGGTGGCCGTGACCTTCAGGTCGTCCTCGGTGAGATCGCTCGGCACGGCGTGGACCGCCACGTCGGCGAGGGCGCCGTGGCCCATGAGGATGCGCTCGACCTCGAAGCTGGAGATGTTCTCTCCCCGCCGGCGGAGGTAGTCGGCCTTGCGGTCGACGAAGAACAGATAGCCCTCGTCGTCGATCCGGCCGATGTCGCCCGTGTGGTACCACCAGTTCCGGCTCGTCGAGACGGTGGCCTCGGGCCGACCCCAATAGCCGGCGAACATCACCTCGGGCCGCTTGGGACGGATGACGATCTCCCCTTCGTGGTCGGGGGGCACCTCGTCGTCGTCGTCGTCGAAGATCCGCACGTCGAAGTACTCGTCGTTGACGACCCCGGCGGCGTTGGGCTTGTTGCGCACGCCCGGCGGCTGCCAGGAGATCAGGCTGGCCTCGGTGACCCCGTAGGCCCCGCTGAAGGTGGTGACCCCGAAGCGCGACCGGATCACCTCGTCGACCTCGACGGGCATCGGTGCGGCCCCGATGAGACGCAGCGACGTGTTCGCCTCCGGTGCCCCTGACCTCGGCATCTCGGGCCGGTCGACGTCGTGCGCGAGCAGGTAGGCCATCGTGCCGAGGGTGGACGTGATCGTGGCACCGGTGCGGTTCATCTCGGGCCAGAAGTTCGACACCGAGAACCGCTTGTAGATCGCGGAACGGCCCCCGAAGACCAGCGGGCCCAGGACCGCGGTGGTGATGGCGTTGAAGTGGAAGAGGGGCAGCGGGGTCCACACCACGTCATCGGCGGTGCGCTCCCAGCAGGTGCCGATCTGGCGGGCGAGGGCCTCGTGGTAGTTGTGGCTGAGCATGCAGCCCTTCGACGGGCCGGTCGTGCCCCCGGTGTAGATGAAGGTGCCGAGGTCGGCGGGGCGGACGTCGACCGAGGGCGGCGAAGGGTCGCCGGCGAGCAGGTCGGCCCACGTGTGCACGGCGAGGGAGGGGATGGCGGGGGCGGCATCGGCGATGGCGACCACGTGGGCGAGCTCGGGCAGGTCGGCGGCGATGCGCTGGACGCGGTCGACGAGGTCGGCCTCGACGATCACCACCCGGGCTCCGGAGTCGTGGAGCTGGTGGCGGAGGTACTCGCCCTTGTACGCGGTGTTGACCGGGACGGCGACGGCGCCGGCGCGCACCGCGCCCCACCAGGCCAGCATCGCCTCGGCGGAGTTCTCGACGAGGGTGGCCACCCGGGCCCCGGGCCGCACGCCCAGCCCGATGAGGGCGTTGGCCAGGCGACAGGCCGTGTCGTGCACCTCGGCGGCGGTGACCTTCACCCCGCACACGTCGAGGTACTCGCCGTCGGGATCGGTGTCGAGGCGCCGGTCGAGGAGCTCGATCACGGTCGTCTGGTCCCCGCTGCGCCACACGGCGTCGCCCACGTCGACCTCCCCCTCCCGGGCCCCGGCGGCCCTCACCCGGGACTCGATCGTATATTGAATCCGACGGGTCCGGACCGGGCGGGCGCGCCGATCCGTTTCCGCACCGCGACCCGGGCGTGGGAGCCTGACCGACGTGACCGACGAGATCGAGATCCCCGACGACCTGCCCACCACCGTGGCCGGCGCCCTCGAGCGGGCCGCCCGCACCTTCGGCGCCGAGGAGGCCCTCGTGGAGGGCGACGTGCGCCTGAGCTGGACCGAGCTGCTGGCCGCCGTCGACGAGGCGGCCCGCGCCCTCGTCGCCTCCGGGATCGAGCCCGGTGACCGGGTCGCCGTCTGGGGGCCCAACATGGCCGAGTGGGCGATCGCCGCCTCCGCCGTCCATCGCGTCGGGGCCGTCCTCGTGCCGCTCAACACCCGCTTCAAGGGCCCCGAGGCGGCCTACATCCTCAACACCGCCCGCGCCCGCATGCTCTTCACGGTGTCGGACTTCCTCGACACCGACTACGTGGCGCTGCTCGGTGAGCGTGACGCCGTCCCGTCCGTCGAGGAGGTCGTCGTGCTGCGGGGGCCCGAGCGGCCCGACACGGTGGGGTGGACGTCCTTCCTGGCCCGGGCCGGCGACGTGGCCGAAGACGCCGCGGCCGCGCGGGCGGCGGCCATCGACCCCGAGGACCTGTCCGACATCCTGTTCACCTCCGGCACCACCGGGGCGCCCAAGGGGGCCATGCTGCGCCACGGCGCGAGCGTGCGGGCGTTCTGGAGCTGGGCGAGCGTGGTCGGCCTCGAGCGGGGCGACCGCTACCTGATCGTCAACCCGTTCTTCCACGCCTTCGGGCTCAAGTCCGGCATCCTCGCCTCCTACCTGAAGGGCGCCACGATCATCCCCCACGCCGTGTTCGACGTCCCGGCGGTGATGCAGCGCGTCGCCGAGGAGCGCGTGACGATGCTCCCCGGGCCGCCCGCGATCTACCAGACGATGCTCGACCACCCGGACCTCGACCGCTACGACCTCTCGTCGCTGCGGCTGTCGGTCACCGGGGCCGCCGCCGTGCCCGTGGAGATGATCCGGCGGATGCGCGAGGAGATGACGTTCCGCACCATCGTCACCGGCTACGGGCTCACCGAGGCGCACGGCATCGCCACCATGTGCCGCCACGACGACGACCCCGAGATCATCTCGGCCACGTCGGGGCGGGCCATCCCCGACGTCGAGGTCCGGGTGGTCGCCGAGGACGGCACCCCGGTCGCCGCCGGCCAGGCCGGTGAAGTGGTCGTCCGCGGCTACGTGGTCATGACCGGGTACTTCGAGAACCCCGAGGCCACCGCGGAGGCCATCGACGCCGACGGCTGGTTGCACACCGGCGACATCGGGATCATGGACGAGGCCGGCAACCTGCGCATCACCGACCGCATCAAGGACATGTTCATCGTGGGCGGGTTCAACGCCTACCCCGCCGAGATCGAGGGCGCCATCCTGCGCAACCCGGCCGTCAACCAGGTCGCCGTGGTCGGCGTGCCCGACCACCGGATGGGCGAGGTGGGCATGGCGTTCGTCGTGCTGCGCCCCGGCGCCGCCCTCACCCCGGACGAGCTGGTGACGTGGTGCCGCGAGGAGATGGCCAACTACAAGGTGCCCCGCCACGTCCGCATCGTCGACGCCCTCCCGATGAACGCCAGCAACAAGGTCCTCAAGTACCAGCTCCGCGACGAGGGCGTCGCCTCGCTCCCGGACTGACCACCGGCCTCGGGGCGCTCAGCTCCGGCCGTCGAGCAGCGTCGGGTCGGCGCGCAGCTCGGCGCGGACCATCGCCTCCCAGAAGCCCAGGAAGCCGTTGCCGTCGCTCACCGCCATCCGGTCGAGCCACGACCGGGGCAGCGAGGTGACCAGCTCGCTGCCGGCGGCGCGGACGTGCCACGCCCGCTGGCAGCGCTGCTCGAGGGCGACGGCGCGCTGGTGCACCGCCCGCACGGTGGACCCGAGCACGAACACGCCGTGGCCGGCCAGCAGCGCCAGGTCGGCCCCGCCCATCGCCTCGACGGCGGCGCCGGCCGCACCGGCGTTGTCGACCGCCCCCTCGTACTCGTCGACCAGGACGAGCTCACCGCCGCCGAGGCTCGAGCTCTGGTCGAGCGCCGGGGGCACCTCCTTCATGTCCGCCCACACGGTCCCGTAGAGCGGGTGGGAGTGCATGGCCACGCCGACGTCGTCGCGTCGACGGTGCAGCTCGAGGTGCAGGGGGATGCCGAGCGGCGCCGGCCAGTCGCCTTCGACGACGTTCCCGTCGAGGTCGATGCGGATGACGTGCTCGGGACGCAGCTCGTCCCAGGTGAGCAGCCACGGGTTGCACAACAGCGTGCCGTCGTCCTGGGCGATGGTGATGTGGCCGGCGAGGTGGTCGTCGTAGCCCTCGCGCCAGAGCGTGCGGGCCAGCAGCACCAGCTCCTCGCGCGGCGTGAGGTCGGGGAGCAGCTTCTCGGCGGTGGGGCTGAAGGCCATGGTGCGTCGGACCCGGCGGTCAGCCGACGCGGGCGGGAGCCGGCGGGGCGTAGCTCTGCCAGGTGGCGAGGTCGCGCTCGTCGGCCAGCCGACCGACCCGGGTGACCGTGTCGACGTCGGGCGACTCGGCCCGCAGCGCCGCCACGGTGCAGCTCTCGCGGGGTCGGGTGGCGAACGGGTCGAACCGGAAGGCCCGCATGGCGTTGAGGTGGAAGACCTTGTCGGCCTGGGCGTCGGTGAGCCCCGCGGCGACCGTCTCCATGAGCGCCTCGGGGGCGTTGGGCCACGTCGAGTCGGAGTGCGGGTAGTCCGACTCCCAGCACACCATGTCCTCGTCGAGGTGGCCCAGCAGCTCGGCGCCCACCGGGTCCTGGATGAAGCACACGTAGACCCGTTCGAGGAACGCCTCCGAGGGAAGCGTCCCCTCGGGCATGCG
This sequence comes from Acidimicrobiales bacterium, assembly GCA_025455885.1. Classification (NCBI taxonomy): domain Bacteria; kingdom Bacillati; phylum Actinomycetota; class Acidimicrobiia; order Acidimicrobiales; species Acidimicrobiales bacterium. The sequence goes on along the minus strand of JALOLR010000007.1, from coordinate 143,091 downwards.
GGCCTTCGTCCACCCCTGGTGACGGCGGTAGACGTGGTCGGCGCGCTGGAGGAAGTGGGGCAGCCACCCGATGTCGCCCTCCGAGAGCGCGAAGCGCAGCCGGGGGAACCGCTCCCACCAGTTGCCCCACACCAGGTCGCCGGCGGCGTAGGCCGAGCCCACCCCGGAGAGGGTCATCGCCACGCTGGGCGGGGCGTCGTGGGAGGTGAAGGCGCTCTTGCCCGACGAGCCGATGTGCAGGCAGATCACCGTGCCGAGGTCCTGGCAGGTGGCGAACAGCCGGTCCCAGTGGTCGGTGTGCAACGACGGGAAGCCCCACGGTTCGGGGTTCTCCGGGAAGGTGATGGCGTGGCAGCCCTTGCCGGCGAGACGCTCGACCTCGGCGGCGGCGCGTTCGACGTCGAACCACGGCACGATGCCGAGGGGGATGAAGCGGTCGGGGTAGGTCGCGCACCAGGTGTCGAGGTGCCAGTCGTTGTAGGCCCGCACCATGACCTCGTTGACGTCGGCGTCGGGCCCCTGGTTCAGCACCTGGCCGGCGAATCCGGTCCAGTTGGGGAAGTTCATCCCGGCGAGCTGGCCGCCGGCGTTCATGTCGCGCACCCGCTCGTGCACGTCGTAGCAACCGGGACGCATCGAGTCGTAGCGCAGGGCGTCGACGTTGTAGAGCTCGGGTGGCTTGCCGGCCACCGCGTTCAACCCGAGGTTCCGTCCCCGGATGTCGCCGTAGTACCACTGCTGGACGTCGCCGCCCTTCTCGTCGCGCACCACCGGCACGTGCTCGCGGTACTTCGCCGGCACGTGGCCCTCGAACATGTCCGCCGGCTCACAGATGTGGTCGTCGACGCTGACCAGGATCAGATCTTCCGCTCGCATGGTTCCCCCTCCGCGTGCTGTCCCCCCGACGTTAGACGCCACGCACTCAGCGAGGCCCGGCGGGCGACGGGGAGACCCGCTGACCGTGGTCCCGATCAGACGACCACGACGTCGACGAGGTCCCCGAGGGCCTCGAAGTCGGCGCCGTTGCGGGTGTAGAGGGGCAACCCGGCGGCGCAGGCGGTGGCGGCAATGAGCAGATCGACCGCGCGAGCACCACGCGCCTTGCACCCGGCCGCGACGACGACCGCGTAGACGCGTCCGTAGGCCCGGGCGGCGTCGCTGTCGAACGGGAGTGGGTCGAAGGCCGCCTCCGCCCGCTGCAACCGGTCCTGGCGACGGGCCCGCTCCTGGGCGTCGCCGGCCGCATGAGGGCCGGCCGCCAGTTCCGCCATCGTCAGCGCACTCACGGCGACCTCGACGGGGAGCGACGAGGGCTCGATCTCATCCAGGTCGATCACGACCGAGGTGTCGAGCAGACCGCGAGCCGGGCGGCCGGGTTCAGCCACGGGGCTCGGGATCCTGGCTCACGACCTCGTCGAGGTCGGCCCGGAACCGGTCGTAGTCGACCTTCGGGGCGCCCCGGAACAGCGCCACGGCGGCCTCGGCGGTGACGAAACGACGGCGCCGCAGCGGTGTGAGCTCCCCCACCGGCACGCCGTTGCGGGTCACCACGAAGGTCTGGCCCTCGTCGAGCTGGCGCATGATCTCGCCGCTCTCGTTCCGCAGCTCCCGCTGGGTCAGTTCTCTGCTCACGGGGGTCAATGTAGCACGCGTGCTACGGGTCGGGAGGTGACCTCAGGGCAGCACGACGTCGGGCAGCGGGTGGCGGAACAGCGCCGCGGCGTTCTCCGAGCACATCATGCGGAGCTCGTCGGCGGGGATGTGGCCCCAGGCGTCGTGGATCACCGACTGCACGTCCGGCCAGGTGCCGTCGCCGTGGGGGTAGTCGGTCTCCACCATGATGTTCTCGACCCCGATGCGGTACCGGGTGTCGATGGTGCTCGGGTCGTCGAGGGTGCAGAACCAGAAGTTGCGCTGCAGCACGTCGGCCGGGCGGACGTCCCAGCCCATGCCGTAGCCGGAGCGGTCGACGATGTTGTCGAGCCGGTCGAGCAGCATCGCCACCCAGCCGATGCCGCCCTCGCTCATGGCGATCTTCACCGTCGGGTACTCGACGGCCCACCCCGACCACAGCCACTCGGCGGCGGAGATCAACGCCACGGAGCTGAAGAGGGTGGCCCCGAGCTGGAGGCTCGGTGACCCGGGCGGGCCCTGGTGGATGCCCGAGCTCCCGACGTGCAGGCAGATCACCGTGTCGGTCTCCACGCAGGCCTCGATGATCGGCCGCCAGTGGTCGCGATCCCACAGCGACGGCAGGCCGATCCTGTCGGGGCGCTCGGGGAAGCTCACCGCCGTGAAGCCGCGGGCGGCGTTGCGCCGGATCTCTGCGGCCGCGGCCTCCGGGTCGGCGAGGTAGGCGATGCCGCCACCGATGATGCGGGTGGGGTACGCCGAGTACCACTCGTCGTGGAGCCAGTCGTTCCAGGCCCGCGTGCACGCCTGGCCCACCTCGACGTCGGCGGCGGCGAAGAACACCCGGCCGCAGAACCCGGTGATCTGTGACGGGAAGTTGAGGCTGGCCCAGACCCCGGCGAGGTCCATGTCGCGGACTCGGGCCTCGATGTCGTAGCAGCCGGGGCGCATCTCGCTGAAGCGGGTCGGCTCGATCTTCACCGTCTCCTTGCGCCGCCCGGCGATGGCGTTCATGCCGACCTGGAGGAACGTCTGGCCCTCGAAGTGCCAGATCTCCTGGCCGTGCTCGTTGGCGATGATCTGCGGGCCCCGCTCCTGCAACGCCGTCGGGAGGTAGCGCTCGAAGAGGTAGCCGGGCTCCACCACGTGGTCGTCGACCGAGATGATCGTGTAGCGAACCTCACGCGGTTCGGGCTCGGGAAGGAACAGCTCCGGATCGAGCTCGAGTGTCATCGATGTCCCCCTCGTCGCGACCCCACCGGACGGGGCCCTCCACCTGCGAGATGGTAGGAAAGATCGGGGCCGTGAGGGACACGGGGAGAGGATCGCTGACAGGCACATGGGCGCTCACCCGTTCCGCGACGTGGCCGTGGTCGGCGTGCACAACACCGCCCAGGCCCGCGTGCTCGAGGGCCACGACAGTCGCAGCATCACCATGGAGGCCGCGCTCGGTGCGCTGGCCGACGCCGGGCTCACCCCGGGCGACGTCGACGGCGTGGTCGGCCCCATGGGCAGCGACTTCCTCTACCAGTCGCGCACCGGACCGTCGTGGCGGTCGATGTCCGCCCTCGGCATCCCCGCCCTGCTCGAAGGGGCGGCGGCCATCGCCACCGGCCTGGCCGACGTGGTGCTCTACGCCACCGGCGAGGCCGGCTCCTACCGCGAGCACTCGGCCACTGCGCCCTGGACGCGGCCGACGAACGAGTTCGTGCTGCCCTTCGGGATGTTCACCGCCGCCGAGTTCGCGCTCATGGCCCGACGGCACATGCACGTGTACGGCACCAAGCCCGAGGCGCTCGCCGAGGTGGCCGCGACGATCCGCAACAACGGCCACGTCAACCCCGATGCGGTGTACTCCGGTCGAGGGCCCTTCACCGCCGCCGACGTGCTGGCCAGTCGCATGGTCGCCGACCCCTTCCACCTCCTCGACTGCGCCATGACCAGCGAGGGCGGCGCGGCCATCGTGTTGGCCCGCGCCGACCGGGCCGCCGACCTCCCCTCGACGCCGGTGTTCCTGCTCGGCGGCACCACCGACCACATGGGCCCGGCCTACCAGCACCCGCCTGCGTTCGATCTCGGCGGGCGGCGAGGCGACGACCTCGTCGCCGGCTGGGTCGGGCGGCGGGCGGCCCGCCACGCCTTCGCCACCGCCGGCCTCGGACCCGACGACGTCGACGTGTGCGAGCTCTACGACCCGTTCAGCTTCGAGATCATCCGCCAGCTCGAGGCGTTCGGGTTCTGCGGGGAGGGGGAGGGCGCCGACCTCGTGGCGGACGGCGCCATCGGCCCCGGGGGCCGATGGCCGGTGACGACCGACGGTGGGACGATGTCGTTCAGCCACGGCGGCGCCGCGGTGCAGCTGCTCCAGCGGGTCATCCGCGGCGTGCACCAGCTCCGGGGCACGTGCGCATCGATGCAGGTCGAGGGCGCCGAGGTGGCGCTGTGCACCGGCGGCGGGGCCGGAGCGCTCTTCACCGACGTCGCGATCCTCGGAAGGGAGCGACCGTGACCCTGCTCGTCCCCCAACCAGAGGGCATCCCGACGCCTGCGCCGTCGGAGGTGTCACGTCCCTACTGGGAGGGCTGCGCCCGCGGCGAGCTGCTCTTCCAGCGCTGCGGGGACTGCGGAGCGGCGACGCACACCCCGGCCGCGATCTGCTCGGCGTGCTGGTCGACGTCGCTGGCGTGGGAGCCCTCGGCGCGACGAGGCGTGGTGTACAGCTGGACCGTCGTGTGGCGCCCCCCGGTGCCCTCGTTCGTGGTGCCCTACGCCCCCGCCATCGTGGCGATGGACGAGGGGTGGCACCTGCTCACCAACGTGATCGGGATCGACCACACCGAGGTCCGCGTCGACCAGCCGGTGCGCATCGAGCTCCACCCGGTCGGGGGCGGCGCCTCACTGCCCTACGCCCGACCGCTCTGAGGGGTCTCGCCGGCCCGGTCGGCGGCGGCGAGCAGGTCCCGGGCCCGTCGGGCGAGGGGCTCGTCGACCATCTGGCCCTCGAAGGCGATGGCCGCCACGCCGTCGGCGGCCGCGGCGTCGTAGGCGGCGAGCAGACGGCGGGCCCGGTCGACCTCGTCGGCGGACGGCACGAAGGCAGCGTTGGCCAGCGGCACCTGTGAGGGGTGGATGCACAGCTTGCCGGCGTAGCCCAGCGCCCGCGCCTCGGCGGCCTCACGGACGAAGCGGTCGTGGTCGGCGAGGTCGACCACGACCATGTCCAGCAGCGCCACCCCGGCCAGGCGCGCCGCGAGGGCGACCCCGGCGCGGGCGACGGCCACCTCGGCGTTGCCGGGCGTCCGCTGCCCACCCATGTCGGCGACGAGGTCCTCGGCTCCGAAGTACGCGCCGTCCACTCCGGCGGCGAGCACGGCGCGGGCGTCGGCCACGCCCAGCGCGGTCTCGACGCCGGCGACGAGGGCCACCCCGGCGCCGCCGGCGTCATCGAGCGCCGCTCGCACGGCGGTCACCTCGGCGACGGTCTCGAGCTTGGGCACCACGACCCCGTCGAGGCCGGGCAGGCCGGCCACGGCGGCCACGTCGGGCACGAGGAGGTCGGTGCCCACGGCGTTGACCCGCACGAGCACGGCGGGCCCGGCCGCGGCGAGCGCCCCGACCGCGGCCCGGGCGAGGTCGCGGGCCCGGTCCTTGTCGGACGCCGGCACGGCGTCCTCGAGGTCCACCACGACGGCGTCCGGGCCGCTCCGGGGCAGTTTGGCGATCATCTCCGGACGGGTGGCCGGGGCGAAGAGCACGCTGCGCCACCGGGCCCCGCTGCCCCGCCGGTCGTGGTCCATGTGCGCCCCCTTCGCCACCGTCGACCCTATTGCGACACCACGGTCAGCGGTGCCGGGGCAGGCCGAGCACCCGCTGGGCGACGATGTCACGCTGGATCTCACTCGTCCCGCCGGCCACCGACGCGGCCCGCGAGTACAGGTACTCGGCGAGCACCCCGGGCGCCGCGCCGGTCAGGGCGTCGGCGCCGACGACGCCGACGGCGACGTGGTGGAGGAGCTGTTCGGTGCGGGTCGACAACAGCTTGTCGATCGAGCCCTCCGGCCCCGGCGGGGCCCCGTCGTCGCGTGCCGTGAGGCTGCGCAGGACGTGGGCCCGCAGCACCTGCACGGCCACGTGGGCACCGGCGAGGGCCTCGGCGTCGGACGGGTCCACTCCCTGACGGCGGGCCCGCTCGGTCAGCTCACCCAGCGTGCGCAGGTAGCGCGAGGAGAAGCCCACGTCGGTCGGACCCCGCTCGTACCCGACCGTCGTCATGGCGATCTCCCAGCCCTGCCCCGGGGCCCCGACGACCGCGTCGAGGGGCACCCGCACCCCGGTCAGGAACACCTCGTTGAACTCGGTGTCGCCGTTGGACTGCACGATGGGGCGGACCTCGACACCCGGGTCGGCCATGTCGACGACGAGGGCCGAGAGGCCGCGATGGGCGGGGGCGTTCGGATCGGTGCGGGCCAGCAGCAGGCACCGGTCGGCCCAGGCGGCGTCGCTGGTCCAGACCTTCTGGCCGTCCACCACCCAGTGGTCGCCGTCGGGGACCGCCCGGGTGGCGACGGCGGCGAGGTCGCTGCCGGCGCCGGGCTCGCTGAAGCCCTGGCACCAGATCACCTCGCCCGACAGCAACGGGGGCAGCTCGCGGCGCTTCTGCTCGTCGCTGCCGAAGTGCAGCAGGGCCCGACCGAGGAACCCGACGTGGGGCGCGGGAGGCGCGCCGGCCCGTCCGACCTCGTCGTTCAGGATGGCCTCGTAGACCTGCGGGAGCCCCCGGCCCCCGAACTCGACGGGCCACGACAGGCCCATCCACCCTCCGGCGTGGAGCGACCGGTGCCAGTCGTTCCAGAACCGGGCCCGGGCCTCACCGCCGAGCGGCCAGGGACCGACGGGGGCGTTCCGGCGGAGCCAGTCGCGCAACCCGGCCCGGAACCGGGCCGCGTCCGGGTCGTCGCGGAAGTCCATCAGCGCGCCGCCCCGCCGACGAGCGCCTCGGCGATCCGCCCGAGCTGGTGGCGCTCGTCACCCAGCAGCCGGCCCGCCAACAGGGCCCGCCGTTGGAAGAGGTGCCCGGGGCACTCCCAGGTCTGGCCGAGGCCGCCCCACACCTGGAGGGCCGCCTCCGCCACCTCCAACCCCACCCGCGCGCAGTGCGCCTTGGCCACCCGGGCCGCGGCGAGGGCCTCGTCGGGCCCCTCGTCATCCGCCGCCCACGCCGCGTACCAGGTGATGCTGCGCGCCGACTCGACCGACACCAGCGCCTCGGCGCAGAGGTGCTGGACGGCCTGGAACGAACCGATCGGGCGCCCGAACTGGTGGCGGTCGCGGGCGTGGGCGACGGCGAGGTCGAGGGCGGCGTGCATCGCACCGAGGAGGTCGGCGGACAGCCACGTCAGGGCGTGGGCCTCGGCGCGCCGACGCGCCGACGGGTCGAGCGGATGCCCGATCGGGTCCCCGGCGACGAGGTCCGCCCGGGCCGTCGCCCGCGTCGGGTCGACGCCGTCGAGGGCCTCCCCGGCCGTGCCGAGGACGAGCCCCACCGCATCGTGGGAGCCGGTCCGCCAGCCCACCACCGGGTCCCCGGGCACGGCGTCGACGGCCGTGCCCCGCTCGGCGAAGGCGGCGAGCCCGTCGTCGACCACCACGCCGTGGGCGTGACCGGCCACGATGGCGGCGACGGCCTCGTCGGCCCGGGCGAGCAAGGCCAGCTCGAGCGCGACGACCGTGCCGAGGTAGGGCACCGCCACCGGGCCGCGGGCGAGTTGCTCCACGACGAGCGCCACGTCCACCGCGGTCGCGTCGGCGCCGCCGAGCTCCTCGGGGGCCCGCATGGCCACCAGCCCCGCCCCGACGACGGCGCCCCACGCCCCGGCGTCGTGCGCGGGCGCGAGCCCCGGCGCCGGCGGGTGCGACCTCCAGCGCTGCGCCAGGCGGGCACAGGTGTCGACCAGGAGCCGCTGCGCCCCGCTCAACCTCACCTCGGTCACGGCCCTCCCCTCGCCACGTCGCCCGGGACGCTACCGGTGCCGGACGACGCGACGACCCGGGTGCGCCGGGGCCACCCCGGGGGCGTACGCTCGCCGCTCGTGCGGGCGGCCCGGCCCGCCGGGACAGGGGGACGCATGGCCGAGGGACAGGTCCGACTCGAGATCGACGGCCCGATCGCCACGATCACCAACGACAACCCGGACAAGCGCAACGCGTTCACCGACGACATGGACGCCCAGCTCTTCGCCATCCTGGCCGAGCTCCGCGCCACACCGAGCGTGCGCGCCGTCATCTGGCGCGGCGAGGGGCACTCGTGGTCGTCGGGTCGCGACGTGTCGGCCATCGGCACCAACGTCACCGAGCTCACCCACCACGAGCTGATGACCCGGGGCCACACCGGCATCCTCCAGCTCTTCGATCTCGAGGCGCCCGTCATCGTGGCCATCCAGGGGTGGGCCATCGGCGGCTCGTTCCAGCGAGCGCTGCTCGCCGACATCCGCATCGCCGCCGACGACGCCCGCTTCATGCTCCCCGAGACCGGCCACGGCGTCATCCCCGACACGGGCGGCATGGGACGGCTGTTCCAGATGTGCGGACACGGGGTGGTGAGCGACATGGTGCTCACCGGTCGCCGGCTCGACGCCGCGGAGGCGCTGAGCCTCGGGATCGTGTCGCGGGTGGTGCCGCGGGACGAGCTCGACGCGACGGCGCGGGAGATGGCCGAGAAGGTGGTGGCGGCGCCGGCGCTGACCGTCAAGTTGGCCCGCCGGGTGATCAGCCATCTCGCCGACCCCGAGATCCGTTCGTCGATGGACGACGAGCTCTTCTACCAGACCTTCCTCAACAAGTCCGACGACTTCGCCGAGTTCCGCGCCGCCCGCGCCGAGGGCCGCGAGCCTCGCTACACCGGGAGCTGACCGTGACCGACCCCTCGCCCCCCGCCGTACCGATGCCCACCCCCGGGCTCCCCGACGCGCCGCCGCTCGGGGCCTCCGCCCTGCCCGACGGCGCCTACGACGGCGTGGCCGTGTTCGTCACCGGTGGCGGCACCGGTCTGGGTGCGGCCATCGCCACCGAGTTCGCCCGTCTCGGGGCGTCGATCGTGATCGCCAGCCGCAAGCCCGAGCACCTCGAGGCCGGCCACGAGCGCATCGCCGCTCTGGGCGCACCGGTCGTGACCGTCGGCTGCGACATCCGCGACCCCGACCAGATCGCGGCCGCCTTCGACGCCGCCACCGAGGCCTTCGCCATGCCGTCGGTGTTGGTCAACAACGCGGCGGCCAACTTCCCGGTGCCCGCCGAGGACATGTCCCCCAACGCGTGGCGCACGGTCGTCGACATCACCCTGAACGGCACCTACTTCTGTGCCCGCGAGTTCGCCCGCCGCCACATCGGCGCCGGCACGCCCGCCTCGATCATCAACGTGGGGGCCTCCTACGCCTGGACCGGCGGGCCCGGCTTCGCCCACTCCGCGGCGGCCAAGGCCGGCGTGAAGAACATGGTCGAGACCCTCGCCGTGGAGTGGGGGCCCTACGGGATCCAGGTGAACGGACTGGTCCCGGGGCTGATGCCCCACGAGGACATGACCGCCGACATCCAGGGCAACCTCGCCCGGACCGACGACAAGGACGTGTGCCAGCCGGCGTTGCGCGTCGGACGGCCCCGGGAGCTGGCCTGGGCGGCCACGTTCCTCGCCTCCCCCTACGCCCGGTTCATCAGCGGCCACACGCTCGTCGTCGACGGCGCCAACTGGCAGCGCCGCACGCTGACCAATCCGCCGGTCGTGACCGTTCGCGACCAGATGGGCAAGGGCCCCTTCGAGCTCTGATCAGGCGTCGGCGGCGGCGATGAGCGCGGTGAGGTCGGCCAGCGCGGCGGCGAGGCGGCGACGGTCGGCGGCCGAGGCGCCGAGCGTGGACTCCCAGCGGTGCAGGTCGTCGTTGACGCGGGTGGCCAGCGCGAGCCCGGCGGGGGTCGCCTCGACGACGACCCGGCGGCGGTCGGCCGGATCGGGGAGCCGGCGCACCCACCCCGACCGCTCGAGGCGGTCGAGGGTGAGGGTCATCCCGCCGGTGGTGCGGCCCAGCACGTCGCAGATCGCGGTGGGGGCGCTGCGGTGCCCGGGGGAGCGCCGGACCACACCGAGGACGAGGTAGTCGGCACCGCTGATCCCGGCGGCGGCGGCGATCCGGTCGAGGACCTGGCCCACCAGGATCTCCAGGCGCACCACGTGGCCGAGCAGGTCGCCGTCGTCGTCCGGGAGCTCGAGGGGGGCGGCGCCGCCGTGGCGCCCGGCGGTCGCGGGGGCCCGGCGCGCCTTCGGGGGCGAGGCGGCCGGCACTACTCGGTGATCCCGAAACGCTCGAGGCCGTAGGCGGCGATGGCGTTGTCACGCAGCACCGCCTGACACGCGGCGGCGTCCATGCCGGCGGCCGCGAACAGGTCGCGGGCGACCTTGCGGGAGTGGGGGAAGGTGCCGTCGGAGTGCGGGTAGTCGGTCTCGAAGAGGATCTGGCCGAGGCCCACGTCGTCGCGGCACTTGAGACCGTGCAGGTCGTCGAAGACGCAGCCGAACACCCGGCCCCTGACCTGCTCGCTCGGCGCGACGGCGAGGTCGACACCGCCGACCCCGTCACGCCACACGCTGTCCATGCGCTCGAGCTGGAAGGGCATCCAACCGACCTGGCTCTCGGCGAAGGCGATCTTGAGGTCGTCGAAGCGCCCGAGCGTGCCCGAGAACACCCAGTCGCACAGCGAGCCCTGCGCGTTCTGGGCGTAGAGCGACATCGACGTGGCGAGGGGGGCGTCGGGTGAGGTGGTGGGCATCGAGGACGACGAACCGATGTGCATCGACACGGTGGTCGCCGTCTCCTCGCAGGCCTGCCACAGGACGTCCCACTCGCCGCTGTAGAGCGACGGGAAGCCGAGCTTGGACGGGTTCTCGGAGAACGCGATGGCGTGGCTTCCCTTGGCGGCGCAACGCCGCACCTCCTCGGCGGCGAGCGTCGGGCTCCACAGGGGGACGAGCGTCAGCGGGATGAGCCGACCGCGGCCGGCCCCGCCGCACCAGTCGTCGATCATCCAGTCGTTGTAGATCCGCAGGCAGGCCAGGGCGAGGTCCTTGTCGGCCCGTTCGGCGAAGCCCTGCCCGGCGAAGCGGGGGAAGATGTTGGGGTAGTTGATGGCCGCCGAGACGTGGTTGAGGTCCATGTCGGCGAGCCGGGCGGCCTGGTCGTGGGTGCCGGGGCGGAAGTCCTCGTAGACGGCGGGCACATTGCGCTGCTCGCTGCGGGGGGTGCCCGCCGGGGCGTGCAGGAAGCCGGTCGGCATGGTGAGGTCGTCGAAGACCCAGACGTCGCAGGGTTGTCCGTGGACGTCGTCGATCACGAACCCGTAGTGCCCGCCGGTGAACTCGAGGCGCACCCGCTGGCGCTCCACGCGGGGGCCCCGGGCCCGCAGCGAGGGGGGGAGCTGCTCTTGCCACAGGTCCTTCGGCTCGAGGACGTGATCGTCGACGGAGATGATGTCGGGGAGCTCGTGCTCGGCGGGGGTGACGTCGGTCGTCTGGCTCATGGGTCCTCCACGGGGAGTTCGGACCCGACCATGATAGCTATTTACATAGCTACTTTGTCAAGCGCTGTCCCGGGACGCTCGGGCCATCTCGGCCGACTCGCGCCGCTCGACCTTGCCTCGGTACATCGCCTCGTCGGCGCGCCGGAGGACCTCGCTCGTGCTCTCGCCGGCACGGGCGAGGACACCGCCCACCGAGGCCCCCACGACGAGGTCGGGGAGCTCGGCCGTCCCGAGCGGGAGCCGCAGTCGCTCCTGCAGCCGGGCCGCCACGCGCTCGACGGTCGGCCCGGTGGCGGGCTCGCAGACGATCACGAACTCGTCGCCGCCCACGCGCCCGACGAAGTCCGTGGGCCGCACGACGCTGGCGAGACGCCGGGCCACCGCAGCGAGGGCCTGGTCGCCGAACGCGTGCCCGTAGCGGTCGTTGACCCACTTGAACTCGTCGAGGTCGACGAAGAGCACCCCGACCCCCGCGCCCTCGTCCCGGCCCAGGGCTTCGTCGATGCGGCGGTGCACGGCGCTCCGGTTCGGGAGCCCGGTGAGCCCGTCGTGGTTCGCGAGGTGGGACAGCTCACGGGTCAACGTCCGGCGGGCGGTCACGTCCTCGATGTGGACGAGCAGGTGCTGGGGCTCCCCGTCGGGCCGGTACAACGCCGACACGTTGAGCATGGCCCAGACCGTCGTGCCGTCCGGGCGCAGGTACCGCTTCTCGATCTGGTAGCCCTCGACCTCGCCGGCCAGCAGACGCCGCAGCGGGACGGCGTCGAGCCGGCGATCCTCGGGATGGGTGACCTCGTCCTCGACGCGGGCGATGAGCTCGCTCGGCGCACGATCGAGGATCGAAGCCAGGGCGGGGTTGATCTCGACGAACCGCCCGGCCAGGTCCATCACCGCGATGCCCGTCGGCGCCTTCGCGAAGGCGTGGCGGAAGCGCTCCTCGGCCCCCCGCAGGTCGCCCTCGAGGCGACGACGCTCGTCGATGTCGCGCAGGTGCAGGATGACGCCCGCCACCGCCGGATCGTCGATCTGGTTGTTGGCCACCGCCTCCACGTACACGGGCAGACCCCATCGGTCCCGGAGACGGAACTCACGCAGCGTCGTCGGACCCGGCTCGGCCAGCGTCTCCTCCATCGCCATCAGGGCGACCCCCTGGTCGGCCTCGACGACGAGGTCGAAGCCCTTCCGGCCCTCGAGCTGCTCGGGCGTCCAGCCCAACAGGCGCTCGGCGGAGGGGCTCACGTAGCGCAGGGTGCTGTCGGGGTCGAGCACGACCACGACGTCGGTGGCGTGCTCGACGAGGGCGCGGTGGCGCCGCTCGCTCGCCACCAGGGCGGCCTCGGCACGACGTTCCGCGGTGATGTCGACCCCGGTCGCGACGAGGCAGCGCACCCGGCCCTGGTCGTCGTTGAGCACGGTGTCGGTGAAGGAGATCGTGCGCTCCTCGCCCGACCGAGTGCGCCACCGCCCGACGCTGCGCCGCGAGCCTCCGGTGCGCAGGTGGTCCACGGCCCGCTCGATCACCTCGGCCTTGCGTCCCGGAGCGAGGAGGTCGACGGCGTTGCGCCCGACCATCTCCTCGGCGCTCCACCCGGTGAGGCGCTCGCACGCCGGGTTGAACCGCAGGATCACGCCCTTCGGGTCGGTGACGACGATGAGGGCCTCGGCGGTCTCGACCGCCGCCGACAACACGTCGAGGTCGAAGGCGTCCGCGCCGACCGGCTGTGGGGACGACAACACGCAGTTGTCATCGTCGGCGGGCGTGGGCCCCTTGAGCGGCCGGGGGCCGAATGAGCCGGGGGACCCACCCTCGCCGGACGGTCGCCGCGCCGGGCCCGCCCGAACGTGAAAATCTCCGACGCGACCCCGCCGGTCTTTGCTGAACTGTGCCGAGGAGCACGCACGATCACGGGGGTACAGGATGGCCGTCGCGCCGCACCTCGCCAGCGTCATCAACGATCGGGCCTCACTGCGGATCGAGGCCTACGACGGGAGCGCCTCCGGTCCGCCGGACGCCCCCACGAGGATCGTCGTGCGCCGCCGGGAGGCACTGGCCCGCCTCCTCAACCGACCCGGCGAGCTCGGTCTCGTGCGGGCCTTCGTCGCCGGCGACGTCGACCTCGAGGGCGACCTCGACGCGCTGCTCGAGACCGCCGCCGACGTCGACCTCCGGTTCTCGCCCCGCGACGTGGTGCCGCTGCTGGCCGAGGTGGGCACCGGCGTGCTGCGCCCTCCTCCCCCACCGGCCGAGGAGATCCGGCTGAAGGGCACCCGTCACTCCAAGCGCCGGGACCGCGAGGCGATCTCGCACCACTACGACGTCTCCAACGAGTTCTACCGGCTCGTCCTCGGCCCCACGATGGTGTACTCGTGCGCCCTCTGGGCGTCCCCGGAGGTGGGCCTCGAGGCCGCCCAGACCGCGAAGCTCGACCTCGTGTGCCGCAAGCTCGGACTGGCCCCGGGGATGCGCCTGCTCGACGTGGGCTGCGGATGGGGATCGATGGTGATCCACGCCGCCGAGCACTACGGGGTGTCGGCGGTGGGCATCACGATCTCGGTGGAGCAGGCCGAGCTGGCCCGCCGTCGGGTGAAGGAGGCCCACCTCGAGCACCTCGTCGAGATCCGGGTCCAGGACTACCGCGACGTGGTCGACGGCCCGTACGACGCCATCAGCTCGATCGGGATGTTCGAGCACGTGGGCCGACGGCGGCTGGAGGAGTACACGCGCGACCTCTACGCGCTGCTCCCGCCGGAAGGACGCCTCCTCAACCACGCCATCGCCCGCCCCGGTTACCCCCAGGGCGACGGGCCGATCGCCCGGGTCAAGGCCTTCGGGCGACGGTTGGCCACCGCGGTCGGTTCCGACCTGACGTCGCGGATCGAGAGCGACCTCATGCAGCGCTACGTGTTCCCCGACGGCGAGCTGCACGAGGTCGGCGTAGTGATCTCGATGCTCCAGGAGAACGGCTTCGAGGTGCGCCACCTCGAGTCGCTGCGCGAGCACTACGCCCTGACCCTGCGCCAGTGGGTCGCCAACCTCGAGGCCAACTGGGACGAAGCCGTGCGCGAGGTCGGCGAGGGCCGCGCCCGGGTGTGGCGGCTCTACATGGCGGCCTCCGCGATCAACTTCACGCTCGGGGGCGTCCAGGTGCACCAGGTGCTCGCCGTCAAGCCCGGCGACGGCGGGTCGAGCGGCCTGGCGCTGCGCCCCTCGTTCGAGACGCCGACCGGCACCTAGGTGACGGCGGGCGGTAGACAGGGACCATGGACCGACTCGCCACACTCCGCCTCGAGGGCAACGCCATGGTCGACGCCGGCCGCGCCGCCGGCCTCGACGCTCCAGTCCCCACCTGTGAAGGGTGGGACGTGCGGCGCCTGCTCCAGCACCTCGCCAAGGTCCACCAGCGCGCCGAGGCCGTCGTGCGGACCGGCGCCGACACCCCGCCCCGGTCGAGCGAGTTCCCGAGGTTCGCCGACGACGAGGCGCTCTTCGAACAGTTCACCGCCACGCTCGACCGGCTGTGCGTGACCCTCGAGATCGCCGACCCGCAGGGACCGTCGTGGAACTTCACCCGTGAGCCCCAGGTGAACGCCTTCTGGCTGCGACGCATGGTCCACGAGACGACGATCCACCGCGTCGACGCCGAGCTCGCCGCCGGCCGCACGCCCCCCCACATCGCCCACGACCAGGCCGTCGACGGGATCGACGAGCTCGTCGCGCTGCTCATGCCGAACGTGTTCCCGCACAAGGAAGCGGACCTCACCGCCACCGTCCACCTGCACTGCACCGACCTGCCGGGCGAGTGGCTGATCACCTTCGCCGACGGCGTCATGTCGACGACCCGGGACCACGGCAAGGGCGACCTCGCCGTGAGGGGCCCGGGCGGCGGGATCTACCTGTGGGCCTGGGGGCGCCGATCGGTCACCGACGCCGGGCTCGAGGTCCTCGGCGACGCCACGCTCCTGGACGCCTGGGCCGCGCTGGTGCCCTGACGGGCGGGGTCGACGGGGCTCACCGCAGGAAGGTCCACCAGACGCTCCCGCCGAGCGCCATGGCGGTCACGACCAGGCCGCCGAAGACCACCGGCTTCGAGACGTTGCCGTCGGCGTCGGCGGGGATCCGAGACCGGACCTTGTCGAGCATCCGGGCGGCGAAGGGGACGTCGCGGGACAACAGGAGCAGCCCGCTGGCGATCACGACGAGCCCGGGCCCGGGCAGGACGAGCAGGGCCGTGCCCAGCGCGACCAGGAAGAACCCGGCCGACATCCGCGCCATGCGGCGCACCACTCCCCGCTTGGCCTCCTCGACGGTCTCCTCGCGGCCGTCGGTCTCCATCTCCGCGGCGATTGCCGCCTCCTCGAGGCGCTCCCACCGCTCGTGGGCGTGGTGCTCGTGGTCGGCCATGCCCCCTCCCCGATCGTCAGAAGTCGAAGATGTCCGAGAGGACCGACCGCGACTTGCGCTTCGGCTTGTACCCGTGGCCCGACGCCGTCGGCGGGGGAGCGGGCGCCGACCACATCGGACGGTCGTCCCGGTACCGGTCGTCCCGGTACCGGTCATCACGATACCGGTCGTCGGGGTAGCGGTCGTCGGGGTAGCGATCGTCGCGCCGGTCGGCGGGCGGCGGCGCCGGCGCCCGACGGGCCTCCTCCTCGACCGCCGTCTTCTCGATGATCTTGTCGAGCTCCCCCCGGTCGAGCCACACACCGCGGCACTCCGGGCAGTAGTCGATCTCGACGCCGTGGCGCTCGCTCATCAACAGGTTGGTACGACAGTGGGGGCAGTTCACGCGACTCCTCCGGAGGACGCCGCCGCGGCGGCGGGTTGCGGGTGGGTGTCGTCGGGCTCGGGGTGGGGATCGCCGCCGAGGCCGACGAGACGAGCCACGACCTTGCGGATCTCCTCCATGACGATGATCGACAGGGCGACGACGAAGCACAGCGCCCACTGCGAGGGGGACAGGTACTCGGTGCCGAACAGCGACTGCATCGGACCCCACGACGTGGCCAGGTACTGCAGGATGCACACGCCGATCACCGCCAGCCAGAGCTTGCCGTTGGTGAAGGCGTAGCGGCTGAACACCGACGAGTGCTCGGTGCGGGCGTTGAACACGTTGGCCATCTGGAAGAGGACGAACACGGTGAAGGCCATCGTGAGGCCGGTCTGCTCGTCGTAGTTGTCGCGGCCGTACACGAACAGCGACAGCGTGCCCACCGCCATGATCATGCCGAAGAAGACGAGCCGCGAGACCCGTGACAGCGAGAGGATCGGCGCCGCCGCCGCCCGCGGCCGACGGTGCATGACCCCCGCGGAGGGCGGGTCGACCCCGAGCGACAGCGCCGGGGGGCCGTCGGCGATGAGGTTCACCCACAGCACCTGGATGGGGCTGAACGGGACCGGGAACCCGAGGAGGCTGGCCCCGAGGATCGTGGCGATGGCGCCCAGGTTGGTCGAGAGCTGGAAGCGCACGAACTTGACGATGTTGTCGTAGATGGTGCGGCCACGTTCGACGGCGCCGACGATCGTGGCGAAGTTGTCGTCCGTGAGGACCATGTCGCCGGCTTCCTTGGTGACCTCCGTGCCGGTGATCCCCATGGCCACCCCGATGTCGGCCGTGCGCAGGGCGGCCGCGTCGTTGACACCGTCGCCGGTCATGGCGACCACGTGCTCACGGGCCTGCAGGGCCTTGACGACCCGGACCTTGTGCTCCGGCGAGACCCGGGCGCACACGGCGATGTCCTCGATGCACTCGGCGAGCTCCTCGTCGCTCATCGCCGTGAGCTCGTCACCGGTCACGACCCGGCCGTGCAACCCCAGCTCGGCGGCGATCGCGCCGGCGGTGATGGCGTGGTCGCCGGTGATCATCTTCACGTCGATGCCGGCGGCGTGACACAACGCGATGGCGTCGCGGGCCTCGGCCCGCGGGGGGTCGACGATGCCCACCAGGGCGTGGAGGGTGAGGTCGTCGATCCAGCGCTCGGGCTCGACGACCGCACCGTCGGCGTCGAGGACCTCCGCGGCGGGCAGCGTCCGCGAGGACAGGGCCAGCACCCGCATCCCCTCCGACGCCAGGCGGTCGTTGTCGGCCTGGCGTCCGGCCCGGGCCATGTCGTCGAGGGGACGCACCTGCCCCTGACCGTCGATGAACGACGTCGACCGGCCCAGCAGCACGTCGGGCGCACCCTTGACGTACACGACCACGTCGTCGGAACCGTCGTCGTGGACCCGGTGGAAGGTGGCCATGAACTTGGTGGTGGAGTCGAACGGCACCTCGCCGAGGCGGGGGCGGGCGGTCCGTAGCCCCTCGACGTCGATGCCGGCCTTGGCGGCGACGACGACGAGCGCGACCTCGGTGGGGTCGCCCACCACGTCGGGGCGGCCGTCGGCGCCGGTGCGGGCCACGGCGTCGGCGCACAGCGCGGCCGGCGTGAGGGTGTCGACGAGGGCGTCGGCGGCCGTGGCGGTCCCGTCCTCGGCGACGAACTCGCCGGTGATGGCGTAGCCCTCGCCGCCGACCTTCCACACGTGCCCGCCCCGGACGACCTCGCGGGCCGTCATCTGGTTGAGCGTCAGCGTCCCGGTCTTGTCCGAACAGATCGTCGTGGTGGACCCGAGGGTCTCGACGGAGTGGAGCCGCTTGACGATGGCGTTGCGCTTGGCCATCTGGGAGATGCCGACCGCGAGCGTCACCGTGACGACCGCCGGCAGGCCCTCGGGGATGGCCGCCACCGCCAGGGCCACGGCCCCGATCGCCGCCTCGGCGAGGTCCTCGCCCTGGACGAGCTGGAGCGCGAAGACCAGCCCCACGGCGACCACCGCGATGACGGCCAGCTTCTTGCTGAGGCCGTCGAGCTGGCGCTGCAGCGGGGTCTGGCCCGGGTCGGCGTTGCCGAGCAGGTCGGCCACCTTGCCCATCTCGGTGCGCATCCCGGTCTCGGTGACCACCATCTCGGCGCGGCCGCGGGCGACGGTGGTGTTCATGTACAGGGCGCCGTGGCGGTCGCCGAGCGGCCCGTCGGCGCGCTCGGTGGCCTCGCTGTCCTTCTCCACCGGCACCGACTCGCCCGTCAGCGACGACTCGTCGACCAGGAGGTTGGCGGCCAGCACGACCCGCCCGTCGGCGGGCACGCGGTCCCCGGCCTCGAGCAGCACGACGTCGCCCGGGACCAGGTCGTCGGTGACGACCTCGGCGATGCCGCCGTTGCGGCGGACCCGCACCTTCGAGACGAGCATCTGCTTGAGCGCCTCGAGAGCCGAGGACGCCTTCGCCTCCTGCACGTAGCCGAGGACGGCGTTGATCAACAGCACCACGGCGATGACGATCGAGTCCTTGAGGTCGCCGATCGCCCCGGCCAGCACGGCGGCCGCCACCAAGATGAGCACGATCCCACTGCGGAACTGGTCGAGGAAGAGCTTCCACTTGGGCCGCTTGGGGGGCTCGGCCAGCCGGTTCAGGCCGTGGCGCTCGACGCGGGCGGCGACCTCGGCGTCGGAGAGCCCCGCATCGACGCTGACGCCGAGTCGCTCGGCGACCTCTGCGGCGGGATAGGTGTGCCACGGCTCGGCGGACGGCACAGGGGCCACGGGCGACGAGGGCTCAGGGGTGACGGACGATGAGGCAACCACAGCGGACTCCGGTCAGGTCGGACGACGACAACAGGCCCCCGAGGGGAGCCAGAGGACCGGAGGTCTCCCCCGCCCGCAAGGGCCAGCGGCACCGGGTGGTCCAGCCGAAGCCGACCCGCCGTGATGACGACACCGCTGTGATGGGGTACTCCCCTCACTGCGAGCAGTATGGCGGAAGCCGCGGCTCTTCGCACCGATGCACCGCGATCGGCGGTGACCGGTTGCCGGTCGGCCGGTCCTCGGGAGGCGCTCAGCCCACGAGGATCCGACGGACCTCGTCCTCGGAATCGCGGGTGACGAGGACGAGCACCTCGTCGCCGGCGCCGAGCACGGTGTCGCCACGGGGCACCACGAGGTGGTCGGTGCGCAGGACAGCGACGATGCTCGACGCCCGGGGCAGCCCGAGCGCCTGGATCTCCCGGCCCTCGGCGGGCGAGCCCGGTGCGAGCGTCACCTCGGCGAGCTGGGCCCGGTCGCGGTCGAACGACAGGAGGCGCACGAACGTGCCGACCGACACCGCCTCCTCGACGAGCGCGGTCAGCAGGTGCGGGGTCGAGACGGACACGTCGACCCCCCAGGACTCGTTGAACATCCAGTGGTTGTCCGGGTTGTTGACCCGGGCGACCACCCGGGGCACACCGAACTCCTGCTTGGCCAGCAAGGACACGACGAGGTTGTCCTCGTCGTCGCCCGTGACGGCGACCACGACGTCGGCCCGCGCCGGGTCGGCGGCCGCCAGCTCGGAGACCTCGCACCCGTCGGCGAGGAGCCACGCCGCACCGGGGGGCTCGCCGTTGGCCTGGGCGCGGGCCACCCGATCGGGGTCGACCTCCACGATGAGCACCTCGTGCCCGCCGTCGCGCAGCGCACCACCGATGTAGGTGCCGACGTTGCCGCCACCGACGATCACGACCCGCATCAGTGCCCCCCCTCACGGTCGCCGGGGCCGCCGGCGAGCAGCGCGTCGATCGCCTCGAGCCGGTCGCCGTCGACCGCCAGCCACACCACGTCCCCGGCCTGCGCGAGCAGCGCCGAGCTCACGACCTGGGCGACGCCCAGCCGGGTGACCGCCACCACCCGGACCCCGCCGTCGCTCTCGAGTGCGGAGAACGCATGGCCGGCCCACGAGTCGGGGACGAGGCGTTCGACCAGGCACACGCGGGCGCTGGGGTCGATCCACTCGACCTCCTGCGTCCCGACCTCGATGCGACGCAGCACCCGGTCGATGGCCCAGCCGACCGTGGCCACCGTGGAGATGCCGAGGCGCTCGTAGATGGCCGCACGACGCTGGTCGTAGATGCGCGCCACCACCCGCTCCACCCCGAAGTACTCCCGGCCGGTGCGGGCGATCAGGATGTTCGAGTTGTCGCCGCTGGTCACGGCGGCCAGCGCCGAGGCCTGCTCGATCCCGGCGTCGCGCAGGCACGCCCGGTCGAACCCCACCCCGGTCACCGTCCGGCCGCCGAAGGCGGCGGGCAGCCGCCGGAAGGCGTTGGACCGACGGTCCACGACGGCCACGGAGTGGCCCTGGTCGTCGAGGTTGATCGCCAGGCCCGAGCCCACCCGTCCGCAACCGACCACCACGACGTGCACGCAACCACCTCCACGGCCGCCAGCCGGCCGAACCCGCCCGGGGGGCGGCGCCGGATCATACGACCGGCACGACCCGGGAGCGCAAGTGCCGGATGGGGCCGCGGGGCTCGTCGGCGCCGGGTTGTCGGGGGTTTCAATTACTTGTAATATCTGTTGCATGACAGTAGCGATGACCCACACCGACTGGTTCACCCGCGAGATCCCCGACGGATGGACCACCGCCCCCCCGGAGGTGACCGCCGACGCCGACGAGATCGTCGTCGTGGTGCCGCTCGCCGACGACGCCGACGTGCGGGCCTTCCGGTCGTCGACCAAGGCCGACCGCATCGAGATCGCCGGCCGGGCCCAGGAGCTGTTCGGCCGAACCGTGTCGTGGGGGGTCCGCCGCGGCGACGACGTGCACCTCTTCACCCACCTCGCCGTGCCCGCCATGACCCGGCTGCGCCTGCCCGAACGACAGGTGCTCGACGTCCTCGTGGCCAGCGGGGTCGCCCGCAGCCGATCCGACGCCCTCGCCTGGTGCGTGAAGCGCATCGGCGCCGGCGAGGCGGCCTGGCTCGACGAGCTGCGCGAAGCCCTCCGCGCCGTCGACCGGATCCGTCGCGAAGGTCCCGCGTCCGTCCCGCCCACCGAGCCCGGCTGATCCACGGAGAGAGCGGGCGAGGTCCGATCCCGCCCAGGGCGAGGGGATAGCGTGAGCGGCCCGACGTCTCGTGGAGCGACGATGCCCCTCTCCCCCCCGATCGACCGGCCACGCTCCGACCTCCTCGTCATGTTCGGAGCCTCGGGCGACCTGGCCCGCAAGAAGCTGTTCCCGGCGCTCTACCGCCTCGAGGGCCGAGGGCTGCTCGGAGTCCCGGTGGTCGGCGTGGCGATCGACGCATGGGACGACGACGACCTGCGGGCCCACGCCCGGCGGTCGGTGGAGGAGGCCGGCGAGGGCGTCGACGAGACGGTGTTCGACCGCCTGGCCGCCAACCTCCGCTACATCCCGGGCGACTACGCCGACCCGGCCACGTTCGAGGCGCTCCGCGCCGCCGCCGGCGGTGCCCGGAACCCGGTCTTCCACTTCGCCGTCCCGCCGTCGATGTTCGCCACCGTGGCCGGCGGGATCGCCGGGGTCGGCCTCGACCGCGGGGCGCGGTTGGTCATCGAGAAGCCCTTCGGCCGCGACCACGACTCGGCGGTCGAGCTCAACGAGACGCTCCACGAGCACTTCCCCGAATCGGCCATCTTCCGCATCGACCACTTCGTCGGGAAGGAGGGCCTTCGGGCCCTGCTCGTCACCCGCTTCGCGAACGCCATCGTCGAACCCATGTGGCACCGCTACGTCGTGTCGGCGGTGAAGATCACGATGGCCGAGGACTTCGGCGTGGAGGACCGGGGCGCGTTCTACGACTCGGTCGGCGCGCTGCGCGACGTCATGCAGAACCACCTGTTGCAGATGGTCGCCATGCTGGCCATGGAACAGCCCGTGAACGAGGGCGCCAAGGCGCTGCGCGACGAGAAGGCGAAGGTCCTCGAGTCCGCCCGGGTCGTCGACCCCGCGCGGTACGTCCGCGGCCAGCACGAGGGCTACCTCGACGTCCCCGGGGTCCGTCCCGGCTCCGACACCGAGACCTACGGCGCGTTCCGCCTCGACCTCGACTCGCCGCGCTGGAGCGGCGTGCCGTTCTACCTGCGGGCCGGCAAGGCGTTGGCCGAGACCGTCACCGAGATGACGATCGAGTTCAAGCCACCACCCCGTCCGCTCTGGATCCCCGAGCACTCCCACCTCCCGAAGAGCGCCATCCGCATCGAGGTGAAGCCCGAGAGCTTCAGCGCCCTCACGTGGCTGACGAAGGCCCCCGGGGACGACATGATGCCCACGGCCGTCACGCTCGCCCCGCCGCCCGAGGCCCGCGCCGACTGCGGCCCCGAGCCCTACGAGTTGCTCATCGAGGAGGCCATGAACGGCGATCCGACGCTGTTCGCACGGGCCGACTCGGTGCTCGAGTCCTGGCGCATCGTCGAGCGCATCCTCACCGACCACCGCCCTGTCGAGCCGTACCGCAGGGGTTCGTGGGGCCCGAAGGGCGCCTCCGACCTCGTGCGCCACCACGGCGGTTGGCCGAACGAGCCCCCGGCCGACCAACCCCGGCCGTGACCGACGGCCGGCCCGCCGCACCGGGCGAGCTGTTCCTGGTGCGCCACGGCGCCACCGAGTGGAGCGTGACCGGGCGCCACACCGGCCGCACCGACCTCCCGTTGCTGCCCGAGGGGGAGGAGAAGGCCCGCGCCGTCGGTTCGCTCCTCGCCCGGCGTCACTTCGCCCTCGTCCTCACCAGCCCGCTCCGACGGGCACGCCGGACCGCGGAGCTGGCCGGCCACCCCGAGGCCCTGGTCGACGACGACCTCCTCGAGTGGGATTACGGGGAGCTCGAGGGCCTGACGACGGCCGAGATCCGGACGTCGCGACCGGGCTGGACCGTCTTCAGCGGTCCGGTGCCCGGCGGTGAGACGCTCGACGAGGTCGCCACCCGCGTCGACCGGGTCATCGCGCGGGCGAGGGCCGTCGACGGCGACACCCTCGTCGTCGCCCACGGGCACGTGCTGCGGGTGCTCGCCGCACGGTGGTGCGAGCTCGATCCGGTCGAGGGCCGCCGGCTGCCCCTGGCCACGGCCACGCTGTCGGTGCTCGGCTGGGAGCACGCCGTCCCCGGCATCCACCTCTGGAACGCGCCGGGGGATCCCACCACGGACGGGACCCATCCCGCTCGCCGGCCGCAGCGCTGACGCCACACCTCGGAGGGGGTGGGAGACCTCGCGCCCGGCGACGCGCCTCAGCCGTAGAGGCCCTCGATCTCGGCGACGTACCGGGCGTGGATGCCACGCCGCTTGAGCTTGGAGGTCGGGGTCAGCACCTCGGAGTCGGGGAGCCACTCCTCGCCGAGGACGTGCACCTTCTTGACCGCCTCGGCGTTGTTGAAGTTCGCCATGGCTTCGCGCACGCCCGCCTCGATCTCGGCGAGCACCTCGGGGTGCTGGGCCAGCTCGACCAGGTCGGCGAACTCGATGCCCCGCGTGGCCGCCCACGCCGGGGCCACCTCGGGATCGAGCGTGACCAGGGCGGACACGAACGGGCGCTGGTCGCCGATGGCGCAGGCCTGACCGATCAGGGGGACGAGCTTGAGCTCGGCCTCGAGGTTGGCAGGGCTGATGTTCTTGCCCCCGGCGGTGATGATGAGCTCCTTCTTGCGGTCGACGATGCGCAGGTAGCCGTCCTCGTCGATCTCGCCGATGTCACCCGAGTGCAGCCAGCCGTCCTCGTCGATCGTCTCGGCGGTCTTGTCGGGGGCGTTCAGGTAGCCCCCGAACACGTTCCCGCCCCGGAAGATCACCTCGCCGTCGGGGGCCAGCGCCACCGTGGAGCCGGGGATGGCCGGGCCGACGGTCCCGGCCTTCACCCGCACGGCCGTCCACGTCATCGGGCCCGAGGACTCCGACATGCCGTAGATCTCCGACATCGGCACCCCGATGGCCCGGAACCAGCTGAGCACCTCGGCGGGGATGGGGGCCGCGCCGCTGATCGCACCGAGGACCTGGTCGAGGCCCACGAGCTCGCGGATCGGGCGGAACGCCACCTCGTCGAGGAACTCCCAGGTGGCCCGCTGCTCGTCGGTGACCGTCCCCCAGTCCATGGCCTCGGCGATGGGGATGGCCGTGGCGATGGCCTCGGTGAACTGCTGGTGCTTCTCGGGATCGAGGGAGAGGGCGGCGTTCACCCCGGCATGGATCTTCTCGAACACGCGGGGCACCCCGAAGAGGAACTCGGGCCGCACCTCCTTCAGGAACGCCGACAGCAGCGCCGGGTCGGGGCACGTGGTGACCTCGTAGCCCAGCGCCAGGCCGGCGTAGTGCGACGTGGTGCGCTCGGCGATGTGGGCCATCGGGAGGTACGACACGACCCGCTTGCCGACGTAGTCCTCGAAGGGCAGGAGCAGCTTGAGGCTCTCGAGGGTCCAGACGACGTTGCGGTGGCTGATCATGACGCCCTTGGGCGGGCCGGTGGTGCCGGAGGTGTAGATGATCGTGGCCAGCGTGTCGGGGTCGACCTCGGCGACGGCGGCCTCGAGGTCGAGCGGCTCGTGGGCGAGCAGGTCGGCGAGGGCGACCGCCCCCTCGGGGAGCTCGGCACCGGGGCGCACGACCACGAAACGGCGGAGGTCGGGCAGCTGGTCGGCGACGCTCAGGAACCGGTCGAGGAAGGCCTGGTCCTCCACCACGGCGAGGACGGCGTCGCAGTGGCCGGCCAGGTAGGCGATCTGGTCCGGCGCCGACGAGTTGTAGATCGACACCGGCGTCGCCCCGAGGACGGCCACCGCCAGGTCGACGACGTGGAACTCGGGGATGTTGCGCATCATGAGCACCACCCGGTCGCCCGGACCGACCCCGAGGTCGCGCAGCCCGGCCGCGACCCGGGCCACCCGGTCGCGGTACTCGGCGTAGGTCCAGTGGTCCCAGGTCTCGTCGTCGTTGCGCCACCGGATGGCGACGGCGTCGGGCACCCGCGCGCTGAGTGCGACGAACTCGCCGCCGACGGTCCTTCCCTCGGCGAGGGCGTGGAGATCGGAATCGGTCACGTCGGCGACGGCCATGGCACAGCGTCCCTTCTCACGGTGTGAACTCGGTCACGGGGGCACCAGTGTGGCTCATGGACCCGGCTCCGCGCCCGTCGGGCTGACGAGGGTGTCACCGAAACCCCGTCGGTTGTGGAGGCGGCGCCCCCGGCGGCAGACTCCACGCACGGTCGCAACGACCGACCGGAACGAAGGGACATGCCATGACCACTGCGGTGATCGTCGACGCCATCCGCACCCCCGGGGGGAAGCGCAACGGCTCGCTGTCGGGTTGGCACCCCGCCGACCTGGCCGCCCAGACGCTCTCGGCCCTCGTGGAGCGCAACGACCTCGACCCGGAGCTCGTGGAGGACGTCATCATGGGCTGCGTCATGCAGGCCGGCGCCCAGGCCCTGAACGTGGGCCGCAACGCGGTGCTCGCCGCCGGGTTCCCCGAGTCGGTGCCGGCCACGAGCATCGACCGGCAGTGCGGGTCCTCCCAGCAGGCCGCCCACTTCGCCGCCCAGGCCGTCATGGCGGGGGTCCACGACGTCGTCATCGCCGCCGGCGTCGAGGTGATGAGCCTCGTGCCCATGGGCGCGTCGGTCGGGCGGAACGTGGGCTTCCCGTTCGGTCCGTCGATGGAGGCCCGCTACGCCGACGTCGGCGGGCTGGTGCCCCAGGGCCTGTCGGCGGAGATCATCGCCGATCGCTGGGATCTGTCCCGCGAGGACCTCGACGCCTACGGCGCCCGCTCCCAGCGGCGCGCCGCGGTGGCCCGCGACGAGGGCCGATTCGACGCCGAGATCCTGCCCGTGGCGGCCCGTCCCCGCGACAAGGAGACCGGGGAGCTCATCCCGACCGACGCCGAGCTGGCCGCCGACGAGGGGATCCGCGACGGCACGACCGCCGAGACGCTCGCCAACCTCAAGCCGGCCTTCAAGCCCGACGGCAAGGTCACGGCCGGCAACTCCAGCCAGATCACCGACGGCGCCTCGGCGGTGCTCATCATGAGCGAGGAGAAGGCAGCCGCGCTCGGGCTCACCCCCCGCGCCCGCTTCCACGCCTTCGCCCTGGCCGGCGTGGACCCGGTGACCATGCTGACCGGGCCGATCCCCGCCACCCACAAGGTGCTCGAGAAGGCCAAGCTGAACTTGGACGACATCGACCTGATCGAGATCAACGAGGCCTTCGCCTCGGTGGTGCTGGCCTGGGAGAAGGAGCTGCACCCCGACATGGATCGCGTGAACGTGAACGGCGGTGCCATCGCCCTCGGCCACCCGCTGGGCGCGTCGGGCACGAAGCTGCTGGCCACCCTCCTCAACGAGCTCGAGCGCACCGGGGGTCGCTACGGGCTCCAGACGATGTGCGAGGGCGGCGGGCTGGCCAACGCCACCGTCATCGAGCGACTCGGCTGAGGTCGGATCGGGACCGGCCGTGCGCCTCAAGCACCCCGTCGTGGCGGGGATCGTCCTCCTCGGCGCGGCCGCCGCCCTCGCCGCCGGCTACGGCCTGGGCCGGGTGCTGGTGGCGGCCGGCGCCTGTTGGGCGATCCTGCGCCTCGGGGTGCTGTTGCTCGGCGGGATGGCCCGCCCGATCCCCGAGCCGCCGCCGGCCGGTGAGCTGCGGAAGGTGAAGATCGCCTATCGCTGCGAGATCTGCGGAGCGGAGGTCCGCATGACCGTGGCCCCCGACGCCGACCCCGAGCCCCCCCGGCACTGCCAGGAGGACATGACGCTCATGGCCCCCGTCGACGACATCTGAGGCCCGTCCCCGGCCCCGCCCGTCGTCCACAGGCTGGGGACAGCGTTGTGAGAGGTCACGCGGATGTCATCCGGGCGCCACGTGTTCGCAACCCTGGCTGACGGCCCGGCAGCGCCGCTGTGGACAGCACCGGCGGGCTCAGCGCAGCTGGGTGGCGGTGATGATCCCGCCGAGGATGAGCCCCAGCCCGACGAAGATCCACCAGGCGCTCGCCGCGCCCGGGAGGAGGACCTCGGTGTAGTGCAGGAAGATGACCGCCACGCCCAGCACGAACAGCACGGCCATCAGCCACGGCACCCACGGAGGGCTGATCGTCGACGCCTTCGGCGCCGGCGGGGTGTAGCGGGTCGAGGCGTCGGGGCCGGTCGGGCCCCCCTTCTTCGGCGACGGCCCTCCCTTGGGGGTGACCCGACCTCCGGTGCGACGGGACGGGGGCGGGCGCTTGTCGGTGGCCATCGCACCGGAGGCTAGCGGCCGTCCCCGGTCGGGGCGAGCACGCCCCCGGCCCCCTCCGGGCCGGATGCCGACCCCGGTGCGAGGTGGGGAACCCCGGGGAGACGAGCGCCCGGGGGGCGGTAGCGTCGGCACCGATGGCCCCCCGGATCGTCGTGCTCGACAACTACGACTCGTTCGTCTTCAACCTCGTGCAGTACCTCGGCGAGCTCGGGGCCGAGCCCCTCGTCCACCGCAGCGACGAGCTCACCCTCGACCAGATCGTCGCCCTCGACCCCGACGGCGTCCTCATCTCCCCGGGCCCCGGACGCCCCGAGGACGCCGGGCTCTCGAACGAGGTGATCCGGCACTTCACCGGCCGACGGCCGGTCTTCGGTGTCTGCCTCGGCCACCAGTGCATCGGCCAGGTCTTCGGCGGCGAGGTGGTGCGCGCCCCCGACGTCATGCACGGCAAGACGTCGCTCATCCGCCACGACGGGACCGGCGTCTTCACCGGGCTCCCGCAGCCCTTCGAGGCCACCCGGTACCACTCCCTCGTCGTGGCGAGGGACAGCGTGCCCGCCGTCCTCACGGTCACCGCCGAGACCGACGACGGGCTGGTCATGGGCCTGCGCCACCGTGACGCCGACGTGGAAGGCGTGCAGTTCCACCCGGAGTCGATCCTCACCGCGGGCGGCCACCGGCTCGTGGCCAACTTCCTGGAGCGCTGCCGGGCCTGAGCGGCCGGGCCGCTCAGGGAGCGGTGGTGGAGGTCGACGACGTCGTGGTGCTCGGCGGGCGGGTGGTGGTGGTGGAGGGAGGCGGCGCCGTGGTCGTCGTGGGCGGCGGGCCCGTCGAGACCACGAGCGTCACGGTGGCGCCCTCGGGCACCGAGGTCCCGGCCGGCGGGGAGGTGGAGATCACGTCGCCGGCCGGGACCGACGCCGAGGACTGCTGCTGGGTGCTCACCTGGAGGCGGAGCTGGCCGAGCGTGTTCGACGCCGCGGAGGCGTTCTGGCCGACGACGTCGGGGATGGTCACCTGCGCCGGACCCGACGACACCACGAGCTCGACCACCGAGCCCCGCTCGGCGAGCTGGTCGGCCACCGGGCTCTGGCTGATGACCTGGCCGGCGGGGACCGACGCGTCGGGCCGTTCGGTGACGTTGGGGACGAAGCCGGCGTTGGTGAGCAACGACTCGGCCGCCGCCCGGGTGCGGCCCACCACCCCCGGCACCGGCGCCTCGCCGAGCCCGCCGCTCACCCGCAACAGCACCGTGGAACCCTCGTCGGCGTTGGTGTTGCCCGCCGGCGTCTGGGCGAACACGGTCCCCGCCGGTCGGTCGCTCGTCTCGTTCTTGGTCTCGACCTTGAAGCCGGCGGCCTGCACCCGGTTCACGGCGTCGGTGACCTGGATCCCGATCACGTCGGGGACGGCCACCTGCCGGGTGGGCTGGTTGAGGCGGGTGCCGACGAAGAAGAGGATCAGGGCCACGAGCGCGAGGCCACCGAGCAGCAGCGCCACGTAGAGGCCGGTGCGCTTGCGGGGTTCGTCCGGGGGCACGTAGGGCGGCGTGCCGCCCGGCGGGGTGCCCGGTCCGCCCGCGGCCGCCGGCACCGCCATCGTGGCGTCGCCCACCCCTGCGCCCACGACGGCCCCGGCGGCGGCCGCCGCCGCTGCGACAGCCCCCATGGCCCGCACCGGCGCCCCGTCGAGGAACGCCCGGAGGTCGGTGCGGAGGTCCTCGGCGCTCGCGTACCGGTCGGGGGGCTGCTTGGCCAGGCAGCGCATGACGATCGCCTCGAGCGGGACCGGCACCTCGGGGTTGACGCGGCGCGGCGGGACCGCGGCCTCCTGCACGTGCTTGTAGGCGATGGCCACCGGGGTGTCGCCGCTGAACGGCGGACGGGAGGTGACCGACTCGTAGAGGACACAACCGAGGCTGTAGACGTCGCTGCGCGGGTCGACGGCCCGACCCTGGGCCTGCTCGGGTGAGAAGTAGGTGGCCGTGCCCATGACCGAGCCGGCCTGGGTGAGGTTCACCGTGTCCTCGCCGGTGGTGACCGCCTGCGCGATGCCGAAGTCGGCCACCTTCACCTCACCCGACGACGTGATGAGGATGTTCCCCGGCTTCACGTCGCGGTGCACGACGCCGTTGCGATGGGCGAAGGCGAGGGCGGCCGCCACGTCGGCGGCGATCATCGCGGCGCGGTCGGCGGGCAATGGGCCCTCGGTGCGGATGATGTCGGACAGCGGCCGGCTCTCGACGTACTCCATGACGATGAAGTACGTCTCGTACTGCGAGCCCCAGTCGTACACCGCGACGATGTTCGGATGGTTCAGGTTGGCGGCGGCCTGCGCCTCGCGGCGGAACCGCTGGACGAACGTGTCGTCGCGGGCGTACTCCGGGAACAGGACCTTGACGGCCACCGGGCGGTCGAGCAGGAGGTCCTTGGCGAGGTAGACGTCGGCCATCCCGCCGCGGGCCAGCTTGCGATGCAGCTCGTAGCGGTCGTTGAAGACCGTGGGCCCGGTCGGGGTGTCAGCCATACCGGCGCCACACTACCGACGCGCCCGCGGGCGACCGGGGCACCCGACGGGCCGGGGCGCCGCTCATCGGACCCCGAGCGACGCCTCGAGCACGGCGCGGGCGATGGGGGCCGCGACCCGGCCGCCGGTGGCCTCGCTGCCGCCGCTCTGGTTCAGCACCACGACCGCGACCGCCACGGTGGCGGGCTGTCCCGGCGGCCCGGCGAAGCCGACGATCCACGTGTGGCTGCGCGGCGGGTCGGTGCCGAGCTGGGCGGTGCCGGTCTTGCCGCCGACCTCGAAGCCGGGGATCTGCAGACCGGTGGCGGTGCCCCGCTCCACGACCCCGAGGAGGTCGACGCGCATGGTCTCGGCGTGCTCGGGCGACACCGCCGACAGCCACGGGCGCACCTCCGCCTCGCGCACGACGGCCCCCTCGCTGTCGCGGATCGAGGTCATCAGGTGCGGCGTCATGATCGTGCCGCCGTTGGTGACGGCGCCGGTGACCATCGCCATCTGCATGGGGGTGGCGGCGACGTCGCTCTGCCCGATCGACGCCTGGGCCAGCTTCGGCGGGTTGGTCACCACGTCGGTCGGGAAGTTCGACCGGGCCGGTGCCGGCATGTCGATGGGGACGCTCTGGTTGAAGCCGAACGCCTCCGAGCCCCGGATCATGTCCGCCGCCCCGATGGTCTCCTGGCCCATCTGGGCGAACGAGGAGTTGCACGACACGCGCAGGATCTCGGGGAGCGCGCCCCCGCAGACCTGGCCGCCGAAGTTCGAGATGGGCAGGTTGGTCTGCGGCGGGGTGTAGCTCGAGACCCGTGGGTACACCGGCTCTTCGTTGGTGACCCGACCGCTCTGCAGCCCGTTCGAGCCCGTGACGATCTTGAACGTGGAGCCGGGGAAGTACCGCTCCTGGTACTGGTGGGCCTGCAGGGGTGCGCCGGGCGCGAGGTTGAGCAGGCCCCACGCGTCCTGGGTGGCGGCGATGTCGGTCCCGCTCAACAGGTTCGGGTCGAAGCTCGGGTAGCTCCAGAAGGCCAGCATCTCCCCGGTGCGCGGATCGAGCGCCACCACCGATCCCTCGCGCTCGCCGAGCTCGTCGCGGGCCACCTGCTGGAGGTCCCGGCGCACCGAGACGGTGACGTTGCCGACGTTCTCCTCCTGGACGAGCAGGTCGCCCAGGCCTCGGACCTGCTGGGTGAAGGTCTGCCCGGTGAGCTCGTCGGTGTACTGGCGCTCGATGCCGGTCGCCCCGTACTGGAACGAGAAGTAGCCGGTGACGTGACCGAAGAGGTCGCCCTCCGGGTAGACGCGCAGCCGCTCGAACTCCGACTCGGGGTCGGGGTTCGGGATGCTCTGGGCCAACAGCGCGCCGTCGGCCGAGGTGATGGCGCCACGGGGCCGGTTGAAGTCCTGGCGGATCTCGGCGGTGTTGAGGGGGTTGGCCTGGAGGTCCGGGGCGTCGACGACCTGGATCCAGTTGAGCTTGACGAACAGCGCCAGGTAGCAGACGACCAGGCCGATGCCGAGGCGGCGGATGCTGCGGTTCACGGCCCGACGCGGCCGGCGACGGGTGCCTCGGTCGCCTCGACCGCCGCCGGCCGCGTGCTGCGCCGGTCGCTCAACCGGAGCAGCAGGGCCAACAGGACGTAGTTCACGACCAGGGACGAACCGCCGTAGGAGACGAACGGGAGCGTGACGCCGGTGAGCGGCAGGAGCCGGGTGACGCCCCCGATGATGATGAACGCCTGCACCCCGAGCAACAGGGTGAGCCCGGTGGCGAGGAGCTTGTCGAAGGCGTGGTCGGCGAGCAGCGCGATGCGCAGCCCGGCCCCGACCATCAACAGGAACGCGACGATGACGAGGGTGCCGCCGAGCAACCCGAGCTGCTCGGCGATGACGGCGAAGATGAAGTCGTTCTCGCTGGCCGGGATGCGGACCTGGCCACCGAGGCCCAGCCCCGTGCCGGCCACGCCGCCGAAGGCCATCGCGAACAGTCCCTGGATGATCTGGTAGCCCGATCCGCTGGGGTCCTGCCACGGGTCGAACCAGATCTCGACGCGCTCCTGCACGTGGCCGAAGAGCCGCCAGGCGATGTAGGCGCCCACGCCGAACAGGCCGGCGCCGAGCACGAGGAAGGACGGTCGCTCGGTGGCCACCCAGAGCATCACGACGAACAGCGCGAAGAAGAGCAGCGACGACCCGAGGTCGCGCTGGTACACCATCACGACGAGCGAGACGAGCCAGGCGATGACGATCGGACCGAGGTACTTCGGGTCGGGGAGACGGAGCGGTCCCACCTTCCAGGTGCTCGTGGCGATGAGCTCGCGCTGGTCGGCCAGGTACGCGGCGAAGAAGAGGGCGAGGACGACCTTGGCCACCTCGCCGGGCTGGAAGTTGACGGGGCCGATGGCCACCCAGATCCGGCTGCCGTTGATCGTCCGGCCGATCACCGGGAGCAGCGGCAGCAACAGGAGCCCCAGGCCGACGACGGCGAACGTGTAGCGGTAGCGCTCGAGGTCGCGGGGCCGCTTCACGACGACCAACGTGCCGACGAAGGCGCCGATCCCGACGGCGGTCCACACGGCCTGCTGGCGGGCGAGCTGCTCGTCGAGGCCGGCGATGACGACGTAGCCGAGGCCGTTCAGGAGCGCGGCGACGGGGAGCAGGATCGGGTTGGCGTCGGGGGCCAGTCGCCGCAGCGCCAGGTGGCCGAGCAGGAGCAGACCGAGGACCCCGACGAGGAACGGGACGATGTTCGCCGGGATCTGCGCATCGGCGCCGAGGCTGGCCAGGACGTAGGCCCCGGCGGTGATGACGACGACCAGGAGCATCAGCCCCAGCTCGGTGTTCCGGCGGTGGGTCACGGGACGGGTTGGGGCGCGACCGCTGCGGGATCGGGCGCTGCGGGATCGGGCGCCGCGGGATCGGGCGCCGCGGGATCGGGGGCCCCGGGATCGAGGCCCACGAAGGGCACGGCGGTGGTCGGCACCGTCGTGGTCGTCGACGTCGTGGTCGTCGTCGACATCGAGATCTGGTCGAAGAGGTTCGCCACGTAGCGCCGGGCGTCGTCGAGGGTGGCCTGCTCGCGACCGGCCTCGACGTCGAGGCGAGAGGCGGGGGGCACCTGGTCGATCGACAGCGCGGTGACCTCGACGAGCTCCGGCGAGATCCACAGCACGCCGCCGGGCTTCCCCCGGAAGATGGCGACCTGGTCGCCCTCGACGGCGACGTAGTAGGTGCTGGTGCCGGTCCAGTACACGGCCCCCACCGCCGCGGCGACGACGGCGACGAGCGCGACGAGGAAGAGCGCCACCCGCCAGGTGAAGCGGCTGCGGGGGCGGTCGGGGTCCCTGCGGCGGCGACGACGCGGTTCGTCGGGAGGGTCGGCGGCCACCTCGACGGGCCGGGCCGCCGCGCCCGCGGTGAGCGCGGGGACCGGCGAGACCCTCGTGATGCTCGGCGGCGTCGACGCGTCGACGGCCGTGGCGTCGACGACGTCGACCACCACGCAGGTGATGTTGTCGCGCCCCCCGGACTCGTTGGCCAGACGGACGAGCTCACGCGCCGCCTCGGTCGGGTCGGCCAGGCGGCGGAGTGTGGCGGCGAGGCGGTTGTCGTCCACCTCGTTGAACAGCCCGTCGCTGCAGATCAGGTACCGGTCGCCGACGACGGGCACGATCTCCCAGGAGTCGACGAGCACGGCGCTGTCGATCCCGAGGGCGCGGGTCAGGATGTTGCGCTGGGGGTGCACCGCGGCCTCGGCTCGCGTGAGGCGGCCCTGGCGCTCCATCGTGGCGACGAGGCTGTGGTCCTCGGTGATCTGGGTGAGCGCACCGTCGGAGAGCAGGTAGAGGCGCGAGTCGCCGACGTTGACGACGGCGATGGCGTCCTCACCGCCGGCGTCGACGAGGGCCATGGCGCACAACGTGGTGCCCATGCCCTTCAGTCCCTCGTCGGCCACCGCCTGGGACACGACGGCGTGGTTGGCCTCCTGCACGGCGTCGACGAGCACGTCCGTGCCGGCCGAGACGAACCGCTCCTGGAGGACCTCGAGGGCGAGGTGGCTGGCGACGTCGCCCCCACGGTGCCCGCCCATCCCGTCGGCCACCGCGAACAGTCCGTCGACGGCGAGCGCGGCGTCCTCGTTCGCCGACCGCACGCGACCGATGTCGCTGGCGTCGCCCCACACGAACCGGGTCACCGCAGCTCCAGGACCGTGTTGCCCACCTGTACGCGATCACCCCGGTTGACCGCCACGGGGCCGGCCACCTTCTGGCGGTTCATCCACGTCCCGTTGGTCGACCCGAGGTCCTCGACCATCCACTGGCCGTCGCGGGCGAACACCCGGGCGTGGATCTGCGAGACGAAGGTGTCGTCGACGGTGATCTGGCACCCGGCGGCGCGGCCGATCGAGGCCTCGTTGCCGAGGGGGTAGGCGCGGCCCCGCTGGTCGGCGGGTTCGACCACGACGAGCCGGGGTGCGGCCTTCGCGGCCCGTGCCGCCGCCTTGCGTTCCCGACGCGACGACGCGTTCGCCGCAGGGTCGGCTGCGGCCGGTGCCGCGGCGACGCCGGCGGCGGGCACCGGCGCCGAGGCGGGCTCGGGCGTCCGCAGCTCGGCCCACACGGCGCGCACCACCCGGAAGAAGAAGAGGTAGAGCAGCGCGAGGAGGCACAGCTTCAACAGGAAGAGGAGCTGGTCGGACACGGCTAGGCCCCCTCGCCGGCCCGGGGGCGACGGGCTCGGGCCGGGGTCGGGCGGACGGTGGGCACAGAGGTCGGCGGTCCCGGCACTAGGAGGCCTGGAACGTGAGCCGCACGTTGCCGAACCCGAGCTCGTCGCCGTCGTGGAGCTCGCGCTCGCTCACTCGCACGCCGTTCACCCGCGTGCCGTTCGTGGACCCCAGGTCGACCACCACGAAGCCGTCGCCCCGCGACCGGATCTGGGCGTGCTGGCGACTGACGTTGGGGTCGACGACGGTGATGTCGCACTCGGGGAGGCGCCCGACGGTCACGGTGCCCTCGCGCAGCACGTAGCGCTCCCCGGTGGGCAGCATGAGGGAGCCGGCACCGGTGCCACCCGGCCCCTCCCGGAGGCGGGCGTCGACCGCGAACGTGCCGGTGCGCTGGTCGGGATCGACGACGAGCTCGACCTCGACGGGGCCGAGGAAGCCGTAGGACTCGTCGCGGGCGTGCTCACGCGCCGCGTCGCAGAGCTCGCGGCAGAGGCTGTCGGCGATGTCGACGAAGCTGTCGTGGTCGTCGGTGGAGATGCGCACCGTGAAGGAGTTGGGGGCCACCACCCGCCCCCGGACGTCGAGGGTGCGGTGGTCGTCCATCTCCCTGGTGAGGCGCCGGCCGATCTCGATGGGCCGGACCCCGCTCTTGAAGACCCGGGAGAACATGCCCTCGACGGCGTGCTCCAACCGACGTTCGAACGCCTTGAGACCCACGGCGACACGTTACCCAGCGGGCTGTCGGCGCCCACGCCAGGCCCTCGGACCCCGTCGTCGCACCGATTCGTGGGGCCTGGGGGCAGGCGATAGCGTGTCGGGGCTCACTCGCGCGAGTGGCGGAATTGGCAGACGCGCAGGATTCAGGTTCCTGTGCCCGAAAGGGTGTGAGGGTTCAAGTCCCTCCTCGCGCACTCACCGCTCGACGGCCGCGTCCGGGCCGGGGGTCACGACGTGCTCGGCCGGCCCTGCTCAACCGGCCGGGGAAGCGGACTCTCCGCCGGAAGCGTCGGCCGACCCGGGTTCGGTGGCCGCCTCGATGACCGGCCAGATGTCGGGGCGAGAGCCGTCGACGTCGGTGAACCCGTACACGCCGGCCAGCTGACCGGAGCTGACCGACGCCTGGTTCCAGCGGGCGCGGTCCGGGTCGGCGGCCAGCGCGGCGACCGCCCGTCCGACGAACCGGGGCGTCTCCGACAGGGCGAAGTCGGGCGGCGCCAGCGGTGCCTCCGCGCCGGGCGCGGCCACCAGCGCGTCGCGCCAGTTCGCCTCGGTGACCCCGAACGCCTCGAGCATCATCTCCGATCGGAGGAACCCGGGGGTGAGGGCGACCGCCGTTCCGCCCACCGCGGCCAGCTCGTGGCCCTGGGAGAAGGCGAGGCGCTGCACCGACACCTTGGCCAGGTCGTAGAAGACGGAGATCCGGTAGTGCGTGGCGTTGTAGGCGGCGGTGCCGTCGGTGACCTCGACGACCAGGCCGCCGGGTCGCTCGACCAGCAGCGGGAGGAGGTGGTGGGACGTGATCAGGTGGGTGTCGACGGCGAGGCGCAGCATCCGCAGGCCCTCGTCGAGGTCCATCGCCCAGAGCGGGCGGTCCCAGTCGGCGGGGCTGCCGGCCAGCACCTCACCGCCCCAGATGTCGTTGACGAGCACGTCGAGTCGCCCGTGGTCGGCCCGCACCCGGTCGGCGAGCGCCGCCACCTCGTCGGCCACGAGGTGATCGACGGCGACGGCCACCCCCTCACCCCCGGCGGCGTCGACCAGCTCGGCGGTCTCCTCGATGGTCTCGGGGCGGTCGTAGTCGGACCGGGCCGAGCCCTCGGCCCGGGTGGTGCGGCCGGTGCAGATCACCGTCGCCCCGCACTCCCCGAGGCCGACGGCGATGCCCCGACCGGCGCCCCGGGTGGCTCCCGCGACGACCGCCACCTGTCCGCGCAGGGCGTCGGGATCGCGCGCCCGGTCGGCCACCGCGGTCACTTCAGGAAGGGAAGCCGGCGCATGACCCTCGCCGCGGTCGTCATGACCCGAGCGTAGGTCTCAGGCGCCATGCCGGGGACGGGGCCGATGGGGAGCAGGCGCTGCACGGCGACCGTCTGCGCCTCGGTGTACTTGAGGATCCCCTCGCGCCCGTGGCGGCGACCGAGGCCCGAGTCGCCCATGCCGCCCATCGGCGCGTCGTGCGACGCCCAGGCGGCGGCGTACCCCTCGTTGACGTTCACCGTGCCGGCCCTGATGCGGCGCGCCAGCGCCTCCCCACGGCGCGGCACTGTCCAGATGCTGGCGTTCAGCCCGTAGCAGGTGTCGTTGGCCCGCTCGACGGCGTCGTCGGCGTCCCGGACCCGCTCGACGGCGACGACCGGGCCGAACGTCTCGGTGCGGTGGAGCTCCATCTCGGCGGTGACGCCCTCCAGCAGGGTCGGCTCGTAGAAGAGGGGGCCCAGGTCCGGACGGGCCCGTCCGCCGGCGAGCACGCGAGCGCCCTTGGCCACCGCGTCGTCGACGTGGCGCGACACCGCCTCGAGCTGGTCGCGGCTGGCGAGGCAGCCGATCTCGACCTCCCACCCGAAGCCGGGCCCGATCACCATGGACGCCACCCGGTCGGCGAACGCAGGGACGAACCGGTCGTACGCCGGGTCCTCCACGTAGAGCCGTTCGATGCTGATGCACAGCTGACCCGAGTTGGAGAAGCACGCCCGCACGGCGGCCTCGACGGTGGCGTCGACGTCGGCGTCGGCCAGCACGATCATCGGGTTCTTCCCGCCGAGCTCGGCGGACACGTCGATCAGCCGCCGCCCGCACTGCTCGGCGACGATGCGCCCGGTGGCCGTGGAGCCGGTGAACATGAGGTGGTCG
The DNA here is from genome assembly GCA_025455885.1 of Acidimicrobiales bacterium. Classification (NCBI taxonomy): domain Bacteria; kingdom Bacillati; phylum Actinomycetota; class Acidimicrobiia; order Acidimicrobiales; species Acidimicrobiales bacterium. Next base: position 105,761 of record JALOLR010000007.1, on the reverse strand, counting down.
ACGTGGTCGATCATCGGCGTGCCGAGCGTCGACCCCGAGCCGGTGACCACCTGGAAGAGGTCGCGGGGGACACCTGCCTCGTACAGCAACTCGATGACGGCGAGGGCGGTGAACGGGGTCTGGGCGTCGGGCTTGAGGACGATCCCGTTGCCGGCGAGCAGGGCCGGGACGGCGTCGCTGACCGCGAGGGTGAGCGGGTAGTTCCATGGGCTGATGACGCCCACCACGCCCTTCGGGTGGTGGTGCACGACGGTCCGGGTGAGCCCGGGGACGGCGCCCTGGCGGCGGGAGGGCCGCAGGTGGCGGCGGGCGGTCCGGGCGTAGTAGCGGGCGGTCATGGCCACGTCGAGGCACTCCTCGAGCGCGCTCAGGCGCGACTTCCCGGTCTCCACCTGGGTGACGTCGAGCAGCTCCGCCTGGCGGTCGAGCACGAGGTCGTGGAAGCGCAGGACGGCGTCGGCCCGTTCGGCGAGGGGTCGGGCGGCCCAGTCCCGTTGCGCCGCCCGGGCTCGGGCGACCGCCGCCACGACGTCCTCCGCCGTGCAGGTGGGCACCTCGCCGACGAGCGAGCCGTCGAAGGGGGCGTGCGACGCCTGGCGAGGCCGATCGGCGACCGTGGTGACGAGCGACGCCAGGTGCGCCACACGGACGGCGTCGAGGACCTGGGCCGCCACCGGGGCCGCGCCGACCCCGGCCGGCACGGCGTCGGGGGGCGGGCCCGCGACGTCAGGGGGCGTGTCGGCCCGCGTGGGGCCCGTGGTCACTCGTGCCTGGGCGATGTCGGCCATCACGACCTCCTCGGTGGGGCTCGACCCGTGTCTACCCCGTCCCACCCGACGGGCGCACCCGGCCCGCCCTCTCTCCCCTCGCACGTCCCCACTGCCCGAACTGTTGAGTCCCCGGATCGCCTGGGCGAGCTGGGGACTCAACAGTTCGAGGATGGCGGTTCGAGGAAGGTGGAGGGGAAGGATCCGGGGGTGGGGTGGGGTTGGGGACGACATGGGCTACACCGACGCACCGGAGGGCTGGTGGCGCGAGTTCGTCACCGCGTCACCGGCCCGCACCGCCAAGCTGGCCGTCACCCGGGCCGACGGCAGCCCCCACGTGGCCCCCGTCTGGGTCGACCTCGACGGCGACGAGGTCGTCTTCATGACGTCGGCCGAGACGATCAAGGGCCGGTCGATCCTGCGGGTCGGCAAGGTGGCGCTGTGCTGGGACGACGAGCGGCCCCCGTTCGACTTCGTCACCGTCACCGGCACCACGACCACCTCGACGGACCCCGGTGAGCTGTTGGCATGGGGGACCCGCATCGCCGCCCGCTACATGGGCGAGGACCGGGCCGAGGCCTACGGCCGACGCAACGCCGTGCCCCCCGAGATGGTGGTGCGGGTCAGCCCGACCCACATCGTGGCGAAGCGGGCCGTGGCCGACTGATCCGAGCCCCGGCAGCGGTGTCACAGGCCGTGGCTAGCGTCTCGGCGTGACCTTCCGACTCACGGTGGCGGCGTCGCTCGGCCCGCTGGCCGAGGTGTTGGCCGACGAGCTCGGCCGCCCTGCGAGCCCGGATCCGTTCGCGCCCGAGCTCGTGGTCCTCCCCGGCGACGGCGTCCGCACCTGGCTGACGCAGCGCCTCGCACGACGGCTCGGGGCCGGGCCCCAGGGTGGTGACGGCATCGTCGCCAACCTCGACGTGGTCTTCCCCGCCCGGCTCGTCGCACGGGTCCTGGGCGCCCTCGACGACGCCGACCCACCCCTCGGACGTTGGAGCGTGGGCGCCCTCGGGTGGACGCTGCACCACCTCATGGCCCGAGACCCCGGAGCCGTCCCCGGGCCGAGCGACCCCGTTCGGGCACGCGCCGTCGCCGACCTCTTCGATCGCTACGCCATGCGCCGGCCCGCCATGGTCCTGCAGTGGAGCGCGGGGAACGACGTGGACGGGACCGGGGCGCCCCTCGACGAGCACCACCTCTGGCAGCCCCGTCTCTGGCGGGCGGCGCAAGCCCACCTCGGCGGCCCCACCGACGCGCAGCGCACGGCCGAGCTCACCGCCCGGCTCCGCGCCGCGACACCCGAGGCCGAGCTCGCCGACGTCCTGCCGCCCCGGGTGTTCGTGTTCGGCCTGGCCACGCTCCCCGCCCCCCACCTCGACCTGCTCGCCGCCATCGCCTCCCACGTCGACGTCCACGTGCTGGCCCCCACCCCGTCACCGGTGCGCTGGCGCGCCGTGCGCGACGGGCTGCGCTCCCCGTTGGCGCTCCCGGTCCCGCGGACCGACCCGACCGTCCCCGTCGGCGAGGGCCACCGGCTCGTGACGGGCTGGGGCCGCACGGCCCGCGAAGCCCACATCCTGTTGCTCGACGCGGCCCACTCCTCGCGCGGTGCGGTCGTCGATGCACCGGACCTCCCCGAAGCCCCCACCGCGTCGGCGCCGTTGCTCGACCACCTCCGCCACCGCATCCTCGCCGACCTCGGGCCTGGTGGGGGCGCCGGCGACGACGACCCGCTCCCCGTGCTCGATCCGACCGACCGCAGCGTGCGCTGGCACCAGTGCTACGGCACCGCCCGGCAGGTCGAGGTCCTGCGCGACGCACTCCTGCACCTCTTCAGCGAGCCGGTCGCCGGCGACCGGCCGCGCCTGGTGGCACGCGACGTCGCCGTGCTCTGCGCCGACGTCGAGGCGGTCGCGCCCCTCGTCGAGGCCGCGTTCGCCGGAGATCCGGTGCACGGCATCCCCGCCGTCCCGGTACGGGTCGCCGATCGTTCCCTGCGCCGCGACAACCCGTTGCTCGACACGGCGGCGGCGCTGCTCGACCTCCTCGAGGGCCGGTTCCGGTCGAGCAGCGTGCTCGCCTTCGCCTCCCGAGGCCCGGTGCGCACGCGGTTCGGCATCGGGCCGGCCGGCCTCGGTCGCCTCGCCGAGTGGGCCGAGGCCACCAACGTGCGCTGGGGTCTCGACGGCGACGACCAGGAGGCGTTCGGGCTCCCCCCCGGCCTCGGCGTGCACACGTGGCGGGCCGGCCTCGACCAGCTCCTCCTCGGCGCGGCCATGGCCCCGGAGGGGCCGAGGCTCGGTCCCGGCGACGTGACTCCGTTCCCCGCCGTCGACCCCGACGACCTCGACCTCCTCGGGGGCTTCGCCGACCTGGTCGACGCCCTCGACCGCGCCGACGTCGACCTGCGGGGGGCGACGGACGTGGCGACGTGGTGCGACGCCCTGTCCCGCGCCCTCGTCGAGCTGTGTGCCGTCGGTGACGACGAGTCCTGGCAGTGGCGGGTCCTCCAGGACACCGTGACCGCGTTCCGCGACGAGGCCGTCGCCGACCCGGTGGCCGGCGGCGACACCGTCGACCCGGCCGACGTCGCCACGCTGTTCCGGGCCCGGCTGTCCGGCGACGCCGGGCGACCGCGGTTCGGCAGCGGGGCGGTGACGGTCTCGTCGCTCACCGCGCAACGCGGCGTTCCGCACCGCGTGGTCTGCCTGCTCGGACTCGACGACGACGTCGCCGCCGGCGCCCTCACCGCCGCCGAGGACCTCACCGCCGACCCCCCCTGCGTCGGCGACCGCGACCCCCGTGGCGAACATCGTGCGCAACTGCTCGACGGCGTGCTGGCCGCCGGGGAGCGGCTCTTGATCTTCTCCACCGGACACGACCTGCGCACCAACGCCCCCGTGCCGCCGGCCGTGGCGCTGGCCGAGTTGGCCGACGCGATCGATTCGACCGTCCGCACCGCGGACGGGTCGCGACCGTCGACGCTGGTCACCGTCCACCATCCCCGCCAGGCGTGGGCCCCCGTGGCCTTCACCCCCGGCGCCCTCGACGGTGACGGGCCCTGGAGCTTCGACGCCGACGCCCTCGAGGCCGCCGGTTCGGGCGCGGGAGCGACCGGCCCCGACGGTCGGCGCGAGGCGCGGTTCTGCGCGGTGCCGCTGCCCGAGCCCACCGACGACGACGGGCCGATCACCGTCGACGACCTCGTGCGAGCCGTGACGTCGCCGACCGACCTCCTCCTCGACCGCCTCGGCGTGTTCGTGGCGGCCCGGCCCGAGCCCCGCGACGACCGCATCCCGCTGACCATGGCTCCCCTCCTGCGGTGGCAGCTGGCCGAGACCGTCCTGCGCGGCCACCTCGACCCCGTCACCCCGTGGGACGCCGACGCCGACCGCCGGTGGGAGCAGTACGAGCGGCGCCGGGGATCGGTCCCGCCACTCGCCTTCGGCGCGACCGCCCTCGCCGACGCCGCAGCCCTCGCCGTCGAGGTCGAGGCCCGGCTCGGGGCGTGCCTGGCCGGTCCCCACGACCCGACGTCGAGGACGATCGCCGTGGAGATCGTCCCCCCCGACGGCCCTCCGTGGTTCCTGGGAGGCAGCGTCGAGGGGGTCTGCGGCTCGACGCTGGTGAACGTCAGCGCCTCGCGCCTGAGCCCGGGGTCGCTGCTGCGGGCGTGGGTGCGCCTCGCCGCCCTCGCCGCCGACGATCCCGGACAGGACTGGGAGGCCCTCGACGTGGGCCGAGCCGAGTCGGGCGACGGCAGCGCCGCCCGACGGCTCCGGCTCCGCACGCCCGACGCGGCGACCGAGGTCCTCGAGGTCGTCCGCGACCTGCGTCGTCGGGCGCGGTGCGACGCCATCCCGTTCTTCCCGAACACGAGCCGTGTCCTGCACCTCGAGGGACCGCACAGGGCCCGTGTCGCGTGGGAGCACCTGTTCGGCGACGCCGGGGGCCGGGCGACCGCGCTGGCCCACCCGATCGACTTCGACGTCCTCGCCGCCGAGCCACCCCGCGACGACGAGCGGGGCTCCGGCTGGGCCGACGGATCGGCCTCGCGCCTGGCGGCGTGGGCGGGACGCGTCTGGGGCACGTTCGAGCGCACCACGTCGCTGGTCGACGAGGGGACCGGATCGTGAGCCGGTCCGTCGAGTTCCGAGCCGACGGAGCGCTCCCGTCCGGCCCCACGGTCATCGAGGCCAGCGCGGGGACGGGCAAGACCTACGCCCTGGCGGCGCTGGCCACCCGGTTCGTCGCCGAGCAGGGGGTCCGCCCGTCGGAGCTGTGCATCGTGAGCTTCACCGAGGCCGCCACCGCCGAGCTCCGGGGCCGGGTCCGCGAGCGGCTGGCCGGGGCCGCCGAGCACCTCGCCGCCGGGGCACCGTCGGTCGACGACGACGTGGCCACCCACCTCGGCACCCTCGAGGACCGCGAGGGGCTGCACCGCAACCTCGACCAGGCGGTCGGCGAGTTCGACACGGCCACCATCGCCACCATCCACGGGTTCTGCGCCCGCCTCCTCGGGGCCGGTCCGGGCGCCGAGGCCGCCACCACCGTGACCGACGACCGCACCACGATCGCCGAGCTGGTCGACGACGTCGTCCTGGCCCGCTTCGGCGACGGCACCCCGGCCCCGATGACCCCGGACAAGCTGGCCCGCGCCGTCGAGCTGCGCCTCACCCTCCCCGGCGCCCGGTTCGCCCTGCCCGACCTGTCGCTGCTCCCCAGGGACCCCACCTCCGACCAGCTCGAGCAGCGCCGCCGCGCCGAGCACGCCGCCGCACTGGTCGACGAGGTGGTGGAGATGGTCCACGAACGACGGCGCCGCGCCCGACGGCGCACCTTCGACAGCCTCCTCACCGACACCCGGACGTTGCTCACCGGCGCCGACGGACCGGCCACGGTCGCGGCGCTGCGGGCCCGGTTCCGGGTGGTCCTCGTCGACGAGTTCCAGGACACCGACCAGGTCCAGTGGGACATCTTCCGGACCGCGTTCGTCGACGGTGACCGACCGGCCACCGTGGTGCTCGTCGGCGACCCCAAGCAGTCCATCTACCGGTTCCGGTCCGCCGAGCTCTCCGCCTACCTCAGCGCCCGCGACCTGGTGACGACCGCCGGCGGCCCGCTCCTGTCGCTGGCCGTGAACTGGCGCTCCGACGCCGGCCTCCTCGAGGGGCTCGACCACCTGCTCCGCGGGGCCACGTTCGGCGACGACCGGGTGGCGTTCCACTCGGTGACGGCCGGGGGCGACGGCGCACGCACCCCGGCCGGCCTCGGCGACGGGGAGGCCCCACTGCAGCTCCGGTGCCTCGACACCGAACCCGAGAACGTCCCGGCGGCCCGGGCCGAGGTCCTCCGCGACGTCGTGGGCGAGGTCGTCCGACTGCTCGACGGCTCCCGAACCCTCGCCGACGGACGGGCGTTGCGACCGTCTGACATCGGCGTGCTGGTGCGGTCCAACGCCGACGCCGCCCGCTACGCGCGGGCGCTGGCCGAGGCCGGCGTCCCCGCCGCCAGCAGCTCGAACGACAGCGTGGCCGACAGCGAGGCCGCCGATCAGTGGCGCACGCTCCTGTCGGCTCTCGACCGACCGGGCGCGGCGGCACCCGCTCGTGCCGCGCTGCTCGGGTGGTTCCTCGACGGCGACCCCGGCACCGTCGCCGCCCTCGACGAACCGTCGATCACCGCGGTGCACGAGAAGCTCCGGGGCTGGTCGGGCGACCTGGCCGCCGGGGGCCTGCCGAGGCTCGTCGCGTCGCTGCGCCACGACGGGCTGCGCCGGCGGGTCCTCTCGCGGCCCAACGGCACGCGCGACCTCACCGACCTCGAACACCTGGCCGAGCTCCTCCAGAGCGTGCTCGGGCGGCGTGCCCCGACGCCGGCGACGTTGTTGGCCGCGCTCGAGGCTCTCCGCGACCCCGAGTCCGCCGGCGACACCGAGGCCCTCGCCCCCGAGGTCCTCGCCCGACGGATCGACAGCGACGACGAGACGGTGAAGGTGCTCACCGTCCACAAGGCGAAGGGCCTCGAGTTCGGGGTCGTGCTGTGCCCCACGCTCTGGACGCAAGCGGGCGGCGTCCACGGCCTCCCCCACGCCTCCGTCGGCGGTGAGCGCCTGATCGACGCCGACAGCCTCACCCTGCATGCTCCGACGGCGACCGCGAAGTCGAAGTCGAAGGCCAAGCCGTTCGCCACCGTGAAGGACGCCGACCGGGTCGAGCGGGAGGGTGAGGCGAAGCGCCTCCTGTACGTCGCCCTCACCCGCGCCCGCCACCGGCTGGTGGTCTGGTGGTGCCCGCCGGGGGCGTGCACCACCGAACGGTGGCCGTTGGGCCGGCTCCTGGCCGGCGCCGCCGGCGACGAGCTCACCGTCCCCGCCCTACGGGCGTGGGCGGCGTCGACCGACGGGTCCATCGCCGTGGTCGCCGTCGGGTCCGCTCCCCCCGTGGCCCACCACCCGCCCGCCCCGGCGTCCACCCCGCTCGTCGTGGCGCACGCCGACTGCGGGCACCTCGCCGACCGACGGTGGCGGGTGTGGTCCTTCACCGCCATGGCCGGCGCCCACCGGGCCGCCGACCCTGGACCTGCCCCCGGTGACGCCGACACCGGTGGCGTCACCGGTCCGCCCGACGGCGGCACCGACGAACGCGGACCCGAGCCCGGCGACGAGACCGCCCCGACGGCGCCTGACGATCGGCTGCCGCTCGACGGGGCTCCCGCCGGGGCCACCTTCGGCACGCTCGTGCACGGCGTGCTCGAGCGGACCGACTTCGCCAGCACCGACCTGGCCGCCGAGGTGCACGGACACGCCGCCGAGGCGCTGCGCTTCCGGCCCCTCCTCGAACCCGAGGCCCTCGTCGACGGCCTGGTGCCGGCGCTGCGGGCCCCGCTCGGCGGGGCGCTCGGTGGACAGCGCCTGTGCGACCTCGCCAGGGCCGACCGCCTCGACGAGCTCCGCTTCGACCTCGCCCTCGCCGACACCGGTTCGTCGGCCATCGCCGAGGTCCTCGTCCGCCATCTCGACGCCACCGATCCCCTGCGGCCCTGGGCCGAGGCGCTGGCCGGTGCCCCCGCGGTCGACGTCAGCGGGATGCTCACCGGTTCGATCGACCTCGTGGCGCGTACCGGCGACGCATACTGGTTAGCCGACTACAAGACCAACCGACTCCCCCACCCGGCTGAAGGGCCGGCCCTGCACCGGGTGATGGCCGACCACGACTACCCCCTGCAGGCCACCCTGTACCTGGTGGCCCTCCATCGGTACCTGCGGTGGAGGCTGGCGGGCTACGACCCCGATCATCACCTCCTCGGGGCGGCCTACCTCTTCCTGCGGGCGATGGACCCGGCCCGAGCGGCGAGCGACGCGCGCGGGGTGGTGTGGTGGCGACCCCCGACGGCGGCCCTCCTCGAGCTCGACCACCTGATCGCCACCGGGAGCCCGCGATGACCCCCGCCGCCCGCGTGTCGCAGGATCCCGCGGCGCCTGCACAGTCGCCTGCGACGCCGGTCGACTGGAAGGAGGCTCTCGGCCCCTGGCGCCGAGCCGGGGTGCTCCACCCCGTCGACGTGCAGATCGCCGCCGCGCTCGCCCGGCTGTGCGGGCTCAGGGCCGCCGACCTCGACGCGGTGGTGGCGACGGCCCTCGCCGCCCGGGCGCCCCGTCACGGCCACGTGTGCCTCGACCTCGCCACGGTGCGCGAGTCGGCTCCCGCCGAGGTCGAGGGGACCCGGGACGAACGCCACCTCGACGCCATCGAGGGTTTGCCCTGGCCGTCCGACACGGACCGCTGGCGTGACGCCCTGGAGGCGTCGCCGCTCACCGCCCCCGCGGAGGGCGCGCCGCTCGTCCTCGACGGCGACCGTCTCTACCTCGAGCGCTACTGGGTGCTCGAGGCCCGCCTCGCCGACGAGGTCCTCCGACGGGCCACCGCCCCGGAGCCCACACCCTCGACCCCCACCGACCCGGATCGCCGAGCGCAGGTGCTCGACGCCCTACTGCCCGGGGAGTCGTCGGGCGACCAGCGCGACGCCGCCCTGCACGGGCTCCGCACTCCCCTCTCGGTCGTCGTCGGGGGCCCCGGCACGGGGAAGACCCGCACCGTCGGGGCGCTCCTCGCCGTCCTGCTCGACGAGCGACCCGATCACCGGGTGGCGATGGCGGCGCCCACCGGCAAGGCCGCCGCCCGGATGGGCGAGAGCATCCAGCGGGTGGCGTCCGAGCTCCGCGAGCTCGATCTCGACGAGGGCGGCCTCTCCGATCGGCTCGCCGCCACGCCGGCGTCCACCGTCCACCGCCTCCTCGGCGCCCGCCCCGGTGGGAGGTTCCGCCACGACGCCGCCCGCCCGCTCCCCGTCGACACGGTCATCGTCGACGAGACGTCGATGATGTCGCTGCCCCTCATGGTCGCCCTGTTCGACGCCGTCCCGCCGCAGGCCTCGGTGGTGCTGCTCGGCGACCCCGGGCAGCTGGCCAGCGTGGAGGCGGGTTCGGTCCTGGGCGACATCGCCGGCCCGGTGGTCGACCACGGCCGGACCGCCGGGCCCCTCGCCGACATCGTCCACGTGCTGCGGGGGAGCCACCGGTTCCCGGCGGCGTCGCCCACGGGTCGGTTCGCCGACGCGGTGCGCAGAGGCGACGCCGACGCGGCCGTCGCCGTCCTCGCGGCGGGGCCGTCGGCCCCAGGGATCGCCCTGAGGTGGGCGCCCCATCCCGCCGACACCGAAGCCGGGTCCGAAGCGGTCCGAGGCTGCGTCCTCGGGGCGGCACGGACCACCCGGGAGCTCGCCGAACAAGGCGACGCCGACGCGGCCCTCTCCTCGTTGGGGGTCGTGCGGTTGCTGTGCGCCCATCGGACGGGGCCGTTCGGCGTGGCGTGGTGGAACCACCGGGTCGAGCGTTGGCTGGCCGACGACGGGCCGGTCCCGCAGGGCTCCTACCCGGGGCGCCCGGTGCTCGTCACCACCAACGACCCGGCGCAGCGGCTGTTCAACGGCGACCTCGGCGTCGTCGTGGCCGGGGACGGCGCCCGGTGGGTGGCCTTCCCGGGCGAGGACGGCGCCCGACGGATCGCGCCCTCCCGCCTCGACGCCGTCGAGACCGCCCACGCGCTGACGATCCACAAGAGCCAGGGCTCGGAGTTCGACGAGGTGGTGGTCGTGCTGCCACCCGCCGACTCGCGCCTCGCCACCCGCGAGCTGCTCTACACCGCCGTCACCCGGGCCCGCAGGACGGTGACCGTCGTCGGCGACGAGGCGTCGCTGCGAGCGGCCGTCGGTCGCCGGGTGGTGCGGGCCAGCGGCCTCCGCGACCGGCTCTGGCCCCGCTGAGCGACCGGCGGGGCCGGGCCCGGGTGCACTAGACCGGACCCGTGCACGAGGGGGACGACACCGACGACGCGACGACGGAGGCGCTCGGCCGGTGGCTGGCGCCGCGGCTCGGGGCCGTGGGGGAGGTGCGCCTCACACCGGCCGGGGCGCCGAGCAGCGGCTTCTCGGCCGAGACCGTCGTCCTCGACGCGACGTGGAGGTCGGTGGACGGTGATCGAGCTTCACGACTGGTGCTGCGCAGGGAGACCCCCGACCCGCCCGTGTACCCGACCCAGGTGCCGGGCCTCACCGTCGAGGTGGAGATCCAGCACCGGGTGATGGAGGCGCTGGCCGCCACCGGCCGGGTGCCCCTGGCCCCGCTCCTCGGCTACGAGGCGTCCGCCGAGGTGCTCGGAGCGCCGTTCTTCGTGATGGGCTTCGTCGAGGGGATGGTGCCCATCGAGTCGCCGATGTACACCCTGGAGGGCTTCTTCACCGCCCTCGACCCCGCCCGGCGGCGCACCATGACGCGCACCGGCGTGGAGGCGCTGGCCGCGGTCCACGCCGTCGACTGGCGCGCCGACGGGTTCGCCTGGCTGCTGGCCCCGGGCACCGAACCGAGCGCCGGTCACCAGCTCGACCTGTGGGAGGCCTACGGCGACCTCGAGCTCGCCGGGCGCGAGCACCCGCTGTGGTCGACGGCGCGGACGTGGCTGCGCGGCGACGTCCCGGACGGCTCCCCGGCCACCCTGTGCTGGGGCGACCCACGGCTCGGCAACATCATCTGGCACGACGACCGGCCGGCCTGCCTGACCGACTTCGAGGCGGCCTGCATCGCCCCGCCCGAGGTCGACCTCGGCTGGTGGCTCATGGCCGACCGCTGGGCCCACGAGATCTCCGACGCGGAGCGCCTCCCCGGCGAGGCCACCCGGGCCGAGCAGGTCGAGCACTACGAGGCCGTGTCCGGTCGGATCGTCGGCGACACGGCGTGGTGGGAGATCTTCGCCGCCTTCCGCTACACCGCCATCGTGGTGCGGGTGATGAACCGGATGGTGGCCCGGGGCCACCTCCCCGCCGACAACACGATCTGGCTGGAGAACCCGGCCTCGGCCTGCCTCGCCCACCTCCTCGAGGAGCACGACCGATGACCGACGACGCCGCGACCGACGACGCGACCGACGAGGTGGGCGCCGGACCCGCCATCCCCGACCACATCCCGACGGCGGGGGCCGAGCCGACCGCCGCCGACGACGACTTCCACCCGCCGACCGACGACGACCCGTTCTGGACCGAGACGTGCTGGTTCACCTTCACCGCCCCCGACCACGGGCTGTCGGGCCAGCTCTACCCGTTCTTCCGCCCGAACCAGGGGGTCATGGCCGCCGCGGTCTACGTCTGGGACGAGTCCGGCGACCAGATCTGGAACTGCCGCTACGCCAAGAACTTCTGGCACCTTCCCATCCCCGCACAGCCGCTGACGGACATCCATCTGCCGAACGGCATCCGCTACCGGACCGTCGAGCCGCTGCAGCGCTACGAGCTGCGCTTCGACGACCCCGACGCCGACGACCTGCACCTCGACCTCACCTTCGACGCAGTGGCCCGGCCCAACCTCCTGGGCACGTCGCACCTCGACCAGCCCGGCCGCTACACCGGCACGATCGTGCTCGACGGCGAGGAGATCGCCGTCGACAGCTACGGCTTCCGGGACCGCTCGTGGGGTCCGCGCTCGCAGTTCGGCGACAGCCTCCACGGGGCCACCAACGGCGGGTACAGCTATGCCACCGCCTCGCCGGCCGAGGGCTTCCACGCCATCACCATGAACTACGGCGGCGACCCGGCGTCGGCCGACGGCTGCATCGGGATCCACGGCTACGTGATCCGCGACGGCCGGTGGGCCAAGCTCACCTCCGCCCGCCGGGAGGTCGTCGAACGGGACCCCGACACCGGGGCTCCCGTACGCGTCGTGCTCGACATCGACGACGAGCTGGGCCGCAGGCTCCACGCCGAGGGACGCTGCCGCAACCGGCTGATGGTGGCCCTCAACCCGAACCTGGTCACGGTGAACTGCCTCACCGAGTGGAGCTTCGACGGCCTCACCGCCCACGGCGAGGACCACGACAACTGGTCGGCCGCGTCGATCCGGCGCTTCCTGCGCGCTCGGTAGGTGGACGGCGGGCGAACCTCCGCCCAACAGGTCGAAATCGCCACGGGAAAGGTCACAGGGCGCCGGTAGCTTGGCCGGGCGCGCCGGCCGACGCCCGATGATCGCCGATGAGTTCCGATCGGCGAAGGAGTCCTCCCCACCATGACCATCACGACCACCTACGCGGTCGAGGCCCACGGCCTGACGAAGCGCTTCGGCGACACCGAGGCGCTCCGGGGCGTCGACCTCGCCGTCGAGCCCGGCACCGTGCTCGGCCTGCTCGGTCCCAACGGCGCCGGCAAGACCACCACGGTGCGCATCCTGGCCACCCTGTTGAAGCCCGACTCCGGTCGCGCCGTCATCGACGGCGTCGACGTGGTCGCCGACCCCCGCTCGGCCCGCAGCCGCATCGGGCTCACCGGGCAGTACGCCGCCGTCGACGACCGCCTCACCGGCGCCGAGAACCTCGAGCACGTCGGCCGCCTGTACCACCTGCCGATCGCCGAGGCCCGGGCCCGGGGGCGCGAGCTCCTCGAGCGCTTCGACCTGACCGGCGCCGCCGACCGCGTCGTCAAGGGCTACTCGGGCGGCATGCGGCGCCGCCTCGACATCGCCATGAGCCTGATCTCCCGGCCGGCGGTGCTGTTCCTCGACGAACCGACCACCGGGCTCGATCCGCGCAGCCGGATCGGGATGTGGGAGCTCATCGAGGAGCTGGTGGCCGACGGCACCACGCTGCTGCTCACCACCCAGTACCTCGACGAGGCCGAGCGGCTCGCCCGCGACATCGTCGTCATCGACCACGGTCTGGTGATCGCCAAGGGAACCGCCAGCGAGCTCAAGGGCGAGTTCGGTGGCGACCGACTCGAGGTCACCGTGGCCGACGGTGACGACCTCGCCCGCACCGCCGAGCTGCTGCGACCCCGGTCGATGGGCACCGAGGCGGTCGACCGGGTCGCCCGAACGGTGTGCATCGCCGTCACCGACACCCACAAGCTGGTCCCCCAGATCGTGCGCCAGCTCGACGACGACGGCATCGAGGTCCTCGACGTCGTCATCCGTCGACCCACGCTCGACGACGTGTTCCTGCAACTGACCGGCCACACGGCCGAGGCCGGCGACGAGACCGACGGAGAGCCCTCATGACCACCGACGCCACCCTCGACGCCACGGTCGCGGCCCCCGCCGGCGCCACGCTCACCCGGGAGACGCCCCACGGGCCGATCTGGATGTGGCGCGACAGCTGGACGGAGGCCGTCCGCCATCTCAAGGTCGTGCCCCGCAACCCCGAGCTGTTGATCTTCGCCACCATCCAGCCGGTGATGTTCGTGCTGTTGTTCAACTACGTCTTCGGCGGCGCCATCGGCGCCATCCCCGGCTACGACGACTACACCCAGTACCTGCTCCCCGGCGTCTTCGCCCAGACCGTGCTGTTCGGGTCGGCCTTCACCGGGGTCGGCGTGGCCGAGGACCTGCAGCGAGGCATCATCGACCGCCTCCGCTCGCTGCCGATGTTCCACCCGGCCGTGCTCATCGGCCGCACCATCTCCGATCTCCTCCGCAACGTCCTCACGTTCGTCGTGATGCTGGTGGTCGGCTTCCTGATCGGCTTCCGCTTCGGCGGGACCATCGGTGCGGCGATCGGCGCGACCCTCCTTCTGCTCGGATTCAGCTACGCCTTCTCGTGGATCCAGGCCTACATCGGCCTCTCGGTGAAGTCCGTCGAGGCCGCCAACTCCGCCGGGTTCATCTGGATGTTCCCGCTCACGTTCATCTCCTCGGCGTTCGTGAGCACCGAGACGATGCCCTCGTGGCTGCAGCCGATCGCCGACGCCAACCCGTTCACCCAGCTGGTCAACGCCTCCCGGGCCCTCTACAACGGCAACGACCCCGGGTCGGCCCTGTGGATCTCGGTGGCCTGGGCGGTCGGGATCACCGTGGTGTTCGCCGGGCTGGCGTCGCGCAAGTTCAACCGCTCCACCGCCGCCTGACCCGACGACCGGGCGGGATCCGGGCCCGGGTACGACGAACCCTGGCGCTTCCGGCGCACCTCACGAGCGGGGCCGGATCGACCACCGCGGTGGCGATGGTTCCCCAGCCGGCGTCGAGCCGGTACACTCGCACCGTCGTTCGCGCCCGCCGGCTCTCCGGGGGGCGCTCGTGTGTCGGTCAGCGCGTGTGACGCAGTGACGCCGACTCGGCCACCCCCCGGTGCGCCGACTCCCCGCCCGCCACCGGGTGCGCCGGGAGACCGGGCGAGGACGACCGGACGGCATCCGGACGCGGGGGACACCCGAGGGTCGGGACGGTCACGGTGCGGTCGCACCGGCCGCGGCGCAAGGATGCCCACGAGAGGACAGACCGAGTGGACGAAGCGGGCAACACGGCGATGATGGACGGAGCCGCCACCGAGGAGGCCGGCACCGATGCGGCCCCGTCGGCGGGACCGCGTCCGGCGTCCGACGTCAGGGCCGAGGCCGCCGTCGCCCGCGATCCCGGCTTCCTGGCCCTGGTCGAGGCCCACGCCTGGGACGAGGCCGACGACGAGGCCACCGCCCGCCTCGAAGCCGAGCCGGGTGCGTGGCAACGGGCCCTGCTCGAGCTGTTGCACGAGACCGACGAGGCCCTCACCGCCGTGCGGCGGGCCCGTTCGGCCGATGCCGCCCAGGCCGTCGCCGACCTCGAGGGCGAACAGGCCCGCCTCGAACGGGTCCTCGACCGGCTCCTCGGCATCGCCGAGCCCGAGCCGCCCGCCCCCGCCGAGCCCGCCGTGGGACCCGTCGCCCTGCAGCTGAGCTGGGCCGACCGGAAGCTGGTCGCCTGGGCCGGCGGTCCGGGTCAGCCCGCCGTCGACCGGGCCGGCCTGGAGGCCGCCCTCGCCGCCACCGCCTCCCCCTCGATCTGGGAGAACCGAGCCCCGGTGCAGCTGCCGGACGGCAGCGGCCGTGCCGCCGCCGCCGAGACCCACGTCGGGGCCGTACTCGGATGGCTGCTGGCCGACTGCACCGACCGCGACGTCGACGGTCTCGGCGCCAGCGCCCGCTGGCTCGGGCACGTGGCGGCGTGGGCCGTGGAGCTCGTGGCGAAGGGCGCGATGGTGCCCCACGTCCGGCGGATCCATCGCAAGAGCCGCCAGAAGCCCTCGTACGTGGTCACCTGGACGCCGGCGCTCGTCGACGTCGAGCGGCTCCGCCGTACCGCCGAGTCCATGCCGGGCGCGGTCGGGGTCCTCGGGACGAACGTCGACGCCCCCACCCTCACCCGCTCGGTGCTCGCCGAGGTGGTCGACGTCATCTGCCGCGACGCCGCCAAGCGCGTCGAGGTGCCCGCCGCGCCCCCGGAGACCCGCACGCCCCACGAGCTGGCCGAGACGTTGCTGGCCCACCTCGACGGCTCCGCGTTCGAAGCCCCGGCCGGCATGGTCGGTGACCTGACCAGCGCCCTCGACCGCTGGTCGGCGCCCGTCACCGGCAAGTCCTACAGCCCGCTGGTCGTCCAGCTGGATCCGCCCGACTCGGGCGACGCGTGGCACCTGGCGGTGTTCGCCCAGAGCGGCAACCAGCGCCTCACGCCCGTCGAGGTGGCCCTCGTCAACGCCGGCAACCAACGCCGCGAGATGGAGGCCAACCTGGTGCGCCTCGAACGGCTCTTCGAGCCGCTCAAGCGACCCGGCAGCCTGCGCCGGGGCGAGGTGGTGCTCAGCCAGGCCGAGGCCTGGGAGCTGATGACCGAGGTCGGCCCCGTCCTGCGCGACGCCGGCTTCGACGTCCGGGTGCCGGCGCTGTCGCGGCGCACGCCCACCCCGTCGCTGCGCCTCTGGGCCGAGGGGGGGTCGACCGCCGTCGGCGCCAACCAGCTCGCCGACGTGCGCTGGACCGCGGTGTTCGACGACGTCGAGCTGAGCGCCGCCGACATCCGGCGCCTCGCCGCCGAGGCCCGCCCGCTGGTACGGGTGGGCGGCCGGTGGGTGGCGCTCGACCACGCCGACCTGGCGGCGGCCGCCGACGCGCTGGCCGAGCGCGCCGACCGGACCCGCATGTCGGGCGCGGAGATGCTCCGCCAGGCCCTCGGGCTCGACGGCTCACCGCTCGCCGGGGGCATCTCGATCTCGGGATCGGGCTGGGCCGCCGACCTCTTGGAGAAGGCCTCCACCGCCACACTCGAACCGGCGCCCGACCCCGAGGGGTTCACCGGTGCCCTGCGCAGCTACCAGGGCGAGGCGCTCGCCTGGCTGGGATTCCTCGAGTCGACGGGCCTCGGCGGGTGTCTGGCTCTCGACATGGGCCTCGGCAAGACCCCCACCCTCCTGGCCCACCTGGTCGGCCTGTCCGACGACGATCCCGCCCTGGTGATCGCCCCGCCCGCCGTGGTGGGCAACTGGGCCTCGGAGGCCCGAAAGTTCACGCCCGGGATGAAGGTCGTGGTCCACCACGGCGCCTCCCGGGCGTCGGCGGAGAGCCTCGCCGCCGAGGTCGACGGCGCCGACGTCGTCATCACCACCTACTCCACCGCGGTCCGTGACATCGAGGCCCTGGAGAAGGTGCACTTCTCCACGGTCGTGCTCGACGAGGCCCAGGCGATCAAGAACCCGGCCAACGAGACCTCTCAGCAACTGCGCCGCCTCGACGCCCGCACCCGGCTGGCCCTCACCGGCACACCGATCGAGAACGGCCTCGGCGACCTGTGGGCCATCCTGGACTTCACCAACCCGGGGCTCGTCGGCCCCCGCCCCGCCTTCGTGGCCGCCCTGTCGGTCAACGGCGACGGCCGGCGCGACGCCGCCGAGAAGGCGCTGCGGGCCCTGAACGGGATCCTGGTGTTCCGCCGGACCAAGTCCGAGCCGGCCATCGCCGCTGAGCTCCCGGACCGCATCGACGAGCTCGACCACTGCTCGATGACCCCCGAGCAGATCGGGCTCTACCAGGCGGTGCTCGACGCCCTGGTCACCGGCGCGGCCACCGAATCGGGAGCCGACCAACGCAAGGGCCAGGTCCTCGCGGCCATCACCGCGCTGAAGCAGATCTGCAACCACCCCGTGGCCTACCGGGCCGACGACGGTCCCCTCGAGGGGCGCTCGGGCAAGCTGGCCCGCCTCGAGGAGATCGTCGAGGTGGTGTACGCCGCCGAGGAGCGGGTGCTGGTGTTCACCCACTTCGCCGAATGGGGCGTGAAGCTCGCCGAGCACCTCACCCGCCGCTTCGGGATCCCGGTCGGCTGCTACCACGGCGGCCTGTCACGTGGGGCTCGTGACACGCTGGTGGCCGACTTCCAGGCCCTCGAGGGGCCCGGTGCGCTCGTCCTGTCGCTCAAGGCGGGCGGCACGGGCCTCAACCTCACCAACGCCAACCACGTGGTGCTCTACGACCGGTGGTGGAACCCCGCCGTCGAGGACCAGGCCCGCGACCGGGCCTGGCGGATCGGCCAGACCAAAACCGTCATCGCCCACCGCCTCGTGTGCCCGGGCACGGTGGACGAACGCGTCGAGGAGGTCGTGGCCGGCAAGCGCCACATCGCCGACCTCGTGCTGCCGAAGTCGAGCTCGCTCGGCGACCTCGACGCCGAGCAGGTGAAGGTGGCCCTGGGTCTGCGCCCCGACGAGGTGCTCACCGAGGTCCCCGAGCCGATCCCCGCCGTCGCCACCGAGGAGGACGACGCCGCATGAGCCGATCCCGTCGAGGGGCGCGGGGCCGCCGGCCGGCCGACCGCACCGAGCTGAGCGTCCGGTTCTGGGGGAACGGCCCGGACGCCGAGCCGCACCCGATCCGGGTGTCCGAGGACCCGTCGGCCATGGTGCGCTCGCTGGGGCCTCCCCCGCTGAAGGGCCACGAGGTACCGGCGGAGTACACGTTCCGCCTCGTCTACGACAAGGCCGTCGCCCTGGCCGCCACGCTGGTCACCGCCGCCGAGCTCGACAGCCACGACGACGACGAACCGCCCGCCGCGCCACCGGGCACCTGACGCACGCGACCCGGGCCGCGCCCACCACCGTGCCACGCTGGGTGCGGAGGAGCCGGTGGGACGACCGCGGTGGAACCGAGCGACGAAACGGGCCCCGCTCCCGCGGGCCGTGGTCGTGGTCGTCGGGGGCGCCCTCGTCCTGGTCACCGGCTGCGGTGCGCCCGACGACGGCCGGGCCGTCGTCGTGGCGTCGACCGGGGTGCCGGCCACGACGGCGGCACCGACCACCTCGACGCCTCCGACCACCGCGCCACCGACCACCCCGGTCCCACCGCCGGTGGCCGCTCCGGCCCCGTTCGACCCGCGCGCCGTACTCGAGCCACTGGTGATCGACGACCGCCCGCGACCCGACCGACCCTATCGGCGCGACGAGTGGCCCCACTGGGACGACATCGACGGCAACGGCTGCGACGAACGCGACGACGCCCTGCTGCGCACCTCCCTCCAGCCCGCCGCCACCGGGCCGGGCTGCCAGGTCCTGTCGGGCTCCTGGGTCTCGCCGTACGACGGGGTGGCGACGACGGACCCGGGCGCGATCCAGATCGACCACCTGGTCCCGTTGGCCAACGCCTTCGAGTCCGGCGGCTGGCGCTGGGAGACCGCCCGGCGGCGGCTCTTCGCCAACGACCAACAGGGTCTCGTCCCGGCGTCGGCGGCGTCGAACCAGGCGAAGGGGGCCGACACCCCCGACGCGTGGCGACCACCCGACCGGGGGGTCTGGTGCGCCTACGCGGTCGCCTGGGTGCGGGTGAAGGTCACCTACGACCTGACCGCCACCACCCGGGAGCGCGATGCGCTCGGCCAGATGCTCGACACCTGTCCCCCCGCCACGCCTGCCGACGCCATCCCGGGCGGCCCGGGCGGGGCGCCGTCGGTCGTCGTGCCGGCCCCTCCGCCCGCACCGCCACCGGGCGACGGCGGCGGATCCGAGGTGTACTTCGCCAACTGCGCCGCCGCTCGAGCCGTCGGCGCGGCGCCCATCCTGCGCGGCGAACCCGGGTACCGCGAGCGCCTCGACGGGGACGGCGACGGCGTCGCCTGCGAATAGGACGGTCAGGCAGGCGGCGACGAGCGTCGCTCGGCGAGGCGCTGTTGGGCCCGGGCGTCGCGAGCCGCCACCTCGGCGCGGAGCTCCTCGAGCTGCGCGTCCAACGCCGCCCGCAGTTCGGGCCGGCCGACGGCGAGGATGCGCACGGCGAGCAGCCCCGCGTTGGCGGCCCCGTCGACGGCCATCGTGGCGACCGGCACGCCCTTGGGCATCTGGACGATGGACAGCAGCGAGTCGAGCCCGTCGAGGTTCTTCAGCGACACCGGGACGCCGATGACCGGCAGCGTGGTGGCCGAGGCGATCATGCCGGGCAGGTGGGCGGCGCCGCCCGCGCCGGCGATCACGACCTCGATGCCGGCGGCGGCCGCCCCGGCCGCGAAGTCGAGCATGCCCCGACTGTCACGGTGGGCGGAGACGACCTGCACCCGGTGCTCGATGCCGAAGCGCTCGAGCACCTCCACGGCCCCCTCCATCACGGCCAGGTCGGAGTCGCTCCCCATCACCACCGCGACGCTCATCGACCCGCGCTCCTCGTCTCACCGTCGGCCCGTTGCCCGGACGACCAGCCTGGCACGGACCGGCTCAACGATCGGTGACGAGCGACCGGGCCGCCGCCCGCGCCGCCGTCACGGCGGACTCGGGATCAGCGGCGCACACGGTGACGTGACCCAGCTTGCGTCCGGGACGGTGCTCCTTGCCGTAGAGGTGGACCTTCGCCCCGGGGCTCGTGAGGGCGGCCCGCAGCGCCGCAGCGGGATCGGGCGCCTCGGGACCCCCGAGGACGTTCACCATCGCCGCGGCCGGGACCCGGAGGCCGGGATCTCCGAGGGGGAGGTCGAGGATCGCCCGGAGGTGGTTCTCGAACTGGGAGGTGGTGCACGCCTCGATGCCGTAGTGACCCGAGTTGTGGGCGCGCGGGGCGAGCTCGTTGACGAGCAGTCGATCGCCCACGACGAAGAACTCGACGGCCAGCATGCCGACCGCGTCGACCGCCTCGGCCACGCGCCGCGCGAGGCGACGAGCCTCCTCGTCGAGCTCGGGGGCGACCCCCGAGGGGACGACCACCTCGTGGCAGATCCCGTCCACCTGGTGGGTGCGCACCGTCGGCGAGACCACGGTGCGACCGTCGGCGGCGCGGGCGACCTGCACGGCCAGCTCGGCGTCGAGGGCGAGCACGGGCTCCACGACGAGCGGCACGCCGTCGGGGAGGCCGGCCAGGACCGGGCCGGCCTCGTCGGGGCGCTCGAGCCACCAGACCCCACGGCCGTCGTAGCCGCCCCGTGCGGCCTTCACGACGAGGGGCCACCCGAAGCGGGTGCCGTGCTCCTCGACCTCGGCCACGGTGGTGGCCAGACCGTAGAGGGGCACCGGGACGCCAGCGGCCTCCATGGCCTGGCGTTGGGCGGCTTTGTCGGCGGCGATGGCGAGCGTCGCGGACCCGGGCCGCACGACATGGCCCGCGGCCTCCCAGCGGGCGACGATGCGGGCATCGACGAGCTCGTGGTCGAAGGTGATCACGTCGGCGTCGGCGGCGATGGCGGCCACCACGGCGTCGTCGTTCCAGTCGCCGACGAGGGCGCCGGGGACCGCACGCGCCGCACAGTCCTGCGATGAGGCGGCGAGGACGCGCAGTTCGACGTCGAGCGCAGCAGCGGGCGCGGCGGTCATCCGGGCGAGCTGACCGGCGCCGATGAGCACCACCACGGGACGCGCGCCCTTGTACGCTCCCGGCGTGTTCCCGTCCGTTCCCGACGCAACCGGCGTCGGCCCTTCCCGAGGGGGCGTCTCGTGAGCGACTCCGCTGCGTCCTCCTGGACCTTCCTCACCAACCATGCCCACGTCCTGATCTGTATCGCCCAGGACCCGGAGTCCCGGTTGCGTGACATCGCCGAGCGGGTGGGGATCACCGAGCGCTCGACGCAGTCGATCGTGGCAGATCTGGTGGACGGGGGGTATCTCGTGCGCACCCGCGTGGGCCGCCGCAACCACTACGAGGTCCACGCGGACCTGCCGTTCCGCCATCCGATCGAGCGGGACCACCAGGTGGGCTCGCTCATCGAGCTCATCGGGCTGCGGGCCGACGACGCCTCGGGCTGAGCCCTGGGAGCTCGGTCCCGTCGTGACGACGACGCGCTGGCGCCGCGCGACGGGACAGGCGACCATCGGACCATGACCTCCCTGCCCCTCGTCGTCGGCGTACCCCGCGAACGCAAGGCCGAGGAGCACCGCGTCGCGCTCACCCCCGACGGCGTCCGGGAGCTCTCCCAGCACGGGGTGGAGGTGCTCGTCGAGGCCGGCGCCGGGGTGGATTCGTCCATCCCCGACGATCACTACCGGCGAGCGGGAGCCACGGTGATCGACGATCCCGACGAGCTGTGGTCCCGGGCGGAGCTGGTGTGCAAGGTGAAGGAGCCCTTGGCCGCCGAGTTCCGCCACTTCCGGCCCGGGCTGGTGCTGTTCACCTATCTGCACCTCGCCGCCTACCCGGCCGTCGCCGACGCCCTGGTGGCCGGCGGCGTGACCGCGGTCGGCTACGAGACCGTGACCGACCGTCACGGGGCCCTGCCCTTGCTCGCACCGATGAGCGAGGTCGCCGGGCGGATGAGCATCCAGGTCGGCGCCCACCTGTTGGAACGCCACAACGGCGGTCGGGGCGTGCTGCTCGGCGGTGTGCCCGGCGTGCGCCCCGCGCAGGTCGCGGTGCTCGGGGCCGGCACCGTGGGCTGGAACGCGGCGTGGATGGCCGCCGGCCTCCAGGCCGAGGTCCAGTTGCTCGACCGGGACATCGACCGGCTCCGCCAGGCCGACCACATCCAGATGGGTCGAATCACCACCCTCACCTCCAACCGGGGGGTGGTGGAGCGGATCGTCGCCGAGGCGGACCTCGTCATCGGCGCCGTGCTCGTCCCCGGCGGGAGGGCGCCCACGCTGGTGACCGAGGAGATGGTCGCCGGCATGAAGGCCGGGAGCGTCATCATCGACATCGCCATCGACCAAGGCGGCTGCGTCGAGACCTCGCGGGAGACCACGCACGCCGATCCGGTCTTCGAGGACCACGGCGTGCTCCACTACGCCGTCGGCAACATGCCGGGGGCCGTGCCCCACACCTCTACTCGCGCCCTCACCAACGCCACCCTGCCGTACCTCGTGGCGCTGGCGCGGCTGGGTCCGGCCGCCGCCGTGCGGGAGGACGCGGGGCTCGCCGCCGGCGTGAACGTGGCCGGTGGCACCGTGGTCAACCCCGCGGTGGGCCGGGCCCTGGGTCGGCCGGTCGAGGACGTGCACGCGGTCCTCGACCGGGGGTAGCCCCCGGAGGTGGAGGCCGAACCGACCCTGCCGGGCGACGTCGGGGCGTGTGACGACTGACCGTCGATATCGCCTCGCCACGGGGGTCGGGTGCCCGTACCCTTCAGGTCGTTGGCACCGGGATCCCCCCTCCCGAGCAGCCACATTGGTCGAGAAGATCTCCCCCCGATCGCTCGATCCGACGACGCCCCCCGCCTCCCCCGGCCGGGGGCGTCGGCATTTCCGCCCCGTCGCGCCGGGGGCGGCCGCCGCGGTCCCGGCGGGTAGCCTCGGCCGCCGCGCCGACGGGAGGGGACCAACCATGGCGTCGTTCCGGAGCCAGGTGCGCATGGCGTGCGATCCCGCCGTCGCGTGGGCGCTCGTGTCCGACCCGGCCCGCGTCGTCGAGTGGTTCCCCGGGATGGACGAGGTGACCGTCGAGGGGTCCGTCCGCACGATCCGTCTACGCTCCGGTCTGCCCCTGGTGGAGGAGGTCGTCAACGTCGACCGACGTCTGCGGCGGTTCCAGTACCGGATCGTGGGGCCCCTCCCGATCGAGCACCACCTCGGGACGGTGGACGTGCTCGACGACCCGGGTGGCTGCCTCGTCGTCTACTCGACCGAGATCGCCCCCGATCCGCTGGGCTTCGTGATCGACGGCGCCACCGCGGCGGCCCTCGAGGAGCTCCGGCGGGTCGCCGAACGAATCAACGACGACGCGCCGGTGGGTGCCGCCCCGACGCAGGAAGGACCCTGATGGGCCGCAAGATCCTCCTCGTGACCACCGACCAGATGCGCTACGACGCCATCGGGGCCAACGGCGGGGCGGTGGCGCGCACCCCGGTGGTCGACGCCCTGGCCGCCGAGGGCATCGCCTACGACCGGGCCAGCCCGTCGAACGTGGTCTGCATGCCGTCGCGAGCGACGATCGTGACGGGCCAGCACGTCGGGCACCACGGGGTGTGGATGAACGGGGTGCCCCTCCCGGCCGACGCCCCCGACGTGGCCGGGGTGCTGTCGGCGGCGGGGTACCGCACCGCGCTCATCGGCAAGAGCCACTTCGAACCGATGCTCGACCCGTTCCTCCGCTTCGCCGAGAACCGCCTCGCCGCCGAGGCCAGCACCGGCCCGAACCGGGGGTTCGACCACATGGAGCTGGCCACCCACGGCGCGGTGGGCTTCAACCACTACGCCGCCTCGATGCGCGCCGAGCACCCCGAGGCGCTCGGCGGCTTCTTCCAGGTGCTGGACCGGGACCTCGAGGTGAGCGGTGATCCGGGTGGCGACACCGGCGCCCCCCAGGTGAAGCTCAACCCGATCGAACGGGGGTGGTATCACACCGACTGGGTGGCCGACCGCACGATCGCCTGGCTCGACTCCCTCGACGACGACGCCGACTGGTTCTGCTGGATGAGCTTCCCGGACCCCCACCACCCGTGGGACCCGCCGGCCTCCGAGCGGTCCCGCGTCGACTGGCGTGACCTCGACCTCCCCGCCGGGTACGTGGCCGACGCGGTCGCCCGGGAGGCGATCCTCGACGACCGCGGACGGCAGTGGCGCCTCTGGTACGACGGCGAGCTGGTGAGCAACTACGAGGCGCCGGCGCGTTGGGTGCCGGCCACGCTCACCGCCGATCAGGTCCGTGAGGTGAACGCGTTGACCCACGTGGAGAACGAGCTCATCGACGAGGCTCTCGGCCGGGTGATGGGCCGGATCACCGAACGGGGCTGGGGCGACGACCTCGACGTGGTGTTCACCACCGATCACGGGGAGTTCCAGGGGGACTTCGGGCTGTTGTTCAAGGGGCCGTACCACGTCGACTCGCTGATGCGCCTGCCGCTGGTGTGGCGCCCCGCACCGAGCGCCGGGCCCGCGCCGGCCCGGGTGACGGCCCCGGTGGGTCTCGTCGACCTGGCACCCACGTTCTGTGCCATCGCCGGCGTCGAGGTGCCCGTGTGGATGGACGGGCGTCCGCTCCCGGTCGATGACGCCGACGCCGCACGAAGAGGCTTCGAGCGGGTGCTGACCGAGTGGGACAGCCGCCAGCCCGACGGCACCGAGGTGCACCTGCGCACGATCACCCGCGACGGGTGGGTGTGCACCGCCTACCGGCCCGGCACGGTGCACGACGGCACGGAGGGCGAGCTGTTCGACCTCGTGCACGATCCGCTCCAGCAGGTCAACCGGTGGGACGACCCCGCCCTCGCCGCACTGCGATCGGACCTGCTGGCCGACCTCGCCGACCACCTGGTGGACTCCGACCAGCACCTCCGCGTCGAGTCCCCCGTCTGAGCGAGGCGCTGACCACGGACGAACCCGGGCGACACCGGGAAAGCGCCAGCGACCGGCGTCGCACCGCGGCGCTCCGCGCCGCCCGGATCAGCGCCAGACCCCACCACGGACGAACCCAGGCGACGCCGGGAAAGCGCCAGCGACCGGCGTCGCACCGCGGCGCTCCGCGCCGCCATCATCACAGCAGCTCGGCGAGGGTCTCCAGGGTGGCGGCGCGCTCGGCGAAGGTGACGGCCACGAACTCCGTGGCCCCGGCCTCCATGATCCGTTCGATGCCGGCGCGGACCTCGGCGGCCGAGCCCACGATGGCGACGTCGGCCGGGCCGTCGGCACCCTCGCGGTCGAGCATCGCCCGGTAGGAGGGCAGGAACCCGTACATCTGGAACTGCTCGGCGGCCTGGCTGCGAGCCGCACCCTCGTCGTCGGTGACGCACACGGGCAGTGCGCACACGATCCTGGGCTCGGGTCGACCGGCCTCGGCGGCGGCGGCGCGGATGGTGGGGGCGGTGTGCTCGGCGATGGTGGCGGGTCCCGTCATCCAGGTGGCGGTCCCGTCGGCCATCCGGCCGGTGACGTTGAGCATCTGCGTGCCGAGGGCGGCGACGAGCACCGGGACGGGCTCGGCGTCGGGGATGTCGAGGGCCAGCTTGGCGGTGAGGGTCTCGCCCTCGAACGACGCCGCCTCACCACGGAGGAGCGGCAGGAGGATCGACAGGTACTCGCGGAGGTGGCGCACCGGCTTCTCCCAGGGGATGCCCAGCATGCCCTCGATGACGAGCTGGTGGGACAGGCCGATGCCGAGGGTGAAGCGGCCGTCCGAGACCTGCTGGAGGGTGAGCGCCTGGGCGGCCAGCATCATCGGGTGGCGGGGGTAGGTGGGCACGACACCGGTACCGAGCTCGATGCCGGGGACCTCGTGGGCGGCCACGGTCAGGGCGGTGATCGTGTCGATCCCGAAGATCTGGGGCATGACCACCGAGGTGAAGCCGGCGTCGGCGGATGACCGGACCTGGGCGACGACCTCGTCGACGGTGGCGGGTTGGATGAAGATGCCGAGACGCACGAGGGCTCCTGGAGGTTCGCGGCGGCGGGCCGGACGGCCGCGCCGGTCGTGACGCTAGCGAGCGGCCGCGGTGGGCGGGGCGGGGGCGGTCGCGGTGGGCGGGGCGGGGGCGGTCGCCGTCAGTCGTCGCCGCGGACGGGGCGGCGGTCGCGCTTGCGGGCGGCCTGACGGCGCTTGGCGTCGAGTCGGGCCTCGACCGCACCCCGTCGTGGGGTGGTGGCCCGCCGGGGCGGCGTGGTGCGCAGCGCACCGGCCAGCGTCCGCCGAAGTCGTTCGGCGGCGAGTCGGCGGTTGCGGAGCTGTGATCGCTCGTCGTCGGCCGCGGCCGTGACGACGGGACCGAGGCGGTCGAGCAGCCGTCGACGGTCGGTGGGTCGCAACGACGGCGAGGTGGTCACGTCGAAGCGCACCTCGGCCCTCGTGTGGGCCCGGTTGGCGTGCTGGCCGCCCGGTCCGCCGCTCGGGCCGAAGCGCCACTCGAGCTCTCGGGCCGGGATCCGCAGCGCCGCCGACACGACGAGGTCGTCATCGGTCGCCACGGGTCGAGCCTACGCTCGGCCGATGACCGGCACGGAGTGGATCACGGCCTTCGCGGAGCGCCTCGGCGTCCCGGCCCCCGATGACGACACCATCGAGACCCTTCTCGAGTTGGCCAGCGTGGCCGCGCACGCCTCGGAGCGCCTCGCCGCTCCTCTGGCCTGCCACCTCGCGGGGGTGACGGGCACGGCCCCGGCCGACGCCCTGGCCGCCGCCCGGGCGCTGGCCGCCGACCCCCCGGGCTGAGTCGTCGACCGGCCGGCGACGACCGTCAATCGGCGCCGTCGTCGGGGATCGGCTCGTGCGGGCCGACCCGGGCCCGACGCAACCCCGCAGCCCTGAGGCGGCGAACCAGTTCGCGACCGTCGACCGCCTCCGCCCCGAGGGCGAGCGCGTCGGCGCGCAACTCCTCGGGGACGTCGTAGTGGTCGCCGTGGAAGGCCCGCACCGGGAGGCCGAGGCGCTGCGCGAAGCGGTGCAGCTCGTCGTGGCTGACGTCGCTGACCATGTGGGCCCAGCGCCGACCGCGCCAGGTCCACAGCGGAGGGTCGATGAGGATGCTCACCACTGCTCCGAGCCGGCGCCGGACGCCCCGGGAGTCACGGAGGGTCCAGGCGCCCGGGGCGTCCCGGCGACGATCCCGGGAGGGAGGGACCACGGGTCGCGGGGGAGGCGATCGGGGTCGAAGCGCTCGAGGACCACCGCAGGGGTGACGGGCTCACCCGCCTCGGCGAGACCCAACGACGCCGCCAGCCACGAGAGCACCACCGCCGGCCCGCGCCCGAGCACGGCCTGGTCGGCGAGGGTGACCGAGCCGTGCCGCTTGGCGAGGCGTTCGCCGTCGGGTCCGGTCACGAGCGGCACGTGGGCATAGGCGGGACTGTCCCACCCCAGCCAGCGGGCGAGGAGGATCTGCCGCGGGGTGGTGCCGAGGAGGTCGTCGCCCCGGACCACCTCCCCGATCCCCTGGTCGTGGTCGTCCACCACCACCGCCAGGTTGTACGCCGGGGTGCCGTCGGCGCGACGGACGACGAAGTCGTCGACGATGCCGCGGCACGGTCCGGCGAGACGGTCCCGGAACGAGATCTCCGCGGCGTCGGCCCGCACCCGCAGGGCCGCCCGCCGCCCCTCGGCCTCACGCGCCGCCCGGCCGTGGGCGTCGAGGCCGGCGCACGTGCCCGGATAGGCGACCTCCAGAAGTGGACCCTGGGGTGCCGAGGAGGCCGCCTCGATCTCGGCGCGGACCTCGCGCCGGGTGCAGTAGCAGGGATAGGTCAGCTCCTGCGCGACGAGTCGTTCCACGACCTGTTCGTGGCGGTCGCGGAACGCCGACTGGCGCACCACCGGTCCGTCGTGGTCGAGGCCGAGTACCGCGAGGTCGGCGAGCGCCGATCGCTCGTGCTCGGGCCGGGCGCCGACCTCGTCGAGGTCCTCGATCCTCACCAGGAACCGGGCGGCGTCGTGACGCGCGAAGAGCCACGCCAGCAGTGCGGTGCGCAGGTTGCCGAGGTGCAGCGGCCCGGTGGGGCTCGGCGCGAAGCGACCGTCCGGCACGGCTCAGAGGCGGGCGGTGATCTCGGCCCACAGCGTGGCGTAGGCCTTGGCGGCCCGGCTGTGGGGGGCGAACGTCGCGACGGGCGCCCGGTGCACCCCCATCCGCTCGACGTCGGTGGCCGAGGGGATGCGGGTCTCGAGGAGGTCGGGGCGTTGGGTCCTCAGCTCCTCGAGCAGCTCGCGGTGCAGCTTCTTGCGGGCGTCGACCATCGAGAAGAACCCCAGCACCTGGAGCTTCTTCACGACCTCCGGGTGGTCGGCGACGAAGGCCTCGAGCTGGTCGAAGGTCCTCGCCGACAGCGTGGTGGGGATCATCGGGACGACGAGGGCGTTGGACGCGCGGAAGACCGCCTCGGAGGCCAGCGAGATGCTCGGTGGGCAATCGAGGATCACGATGTCGTAGTCGGCCTTCAGCGGGGCCAGCAGCTTGCCCAACCGCCCCAACGGCTTCTTGGCGTCGTCGAGCATCAGGTCGAGGTTGCGGTAGGAGAAGTCGGCGGGGACGAGGTCGAGGTTGTCGTAGTCGGTCCCCTTGATGGCCCGATCGAGCTCCCGCCGGCCCTGCACGAGCGCCTCGCCACCTCCCTTCACCTTGGGCTTGACGCGGAAGTAGAAGGTGGCCGCGCCCTGCGGGTCGAGGTCCCACACGAGCACCCGGTGGCCCTCGAGCGAGGCCCGGTGGGCGAGGTTGACCGCTGCGGCGGTCTTCCCGACACCGCCCTTGATGTTGTAGGTCGCGAGGGTCTTCACCCGTTGTCCTCCGGGACGTCGATGAGGCGGCGGAAGACCCGCCGGATGTCGGGATGGTCGAACGCCGCGAAGCGTTCGGCGAACGAGGCCCGCGCCGCCCGGCCCCGGTCGTCGAGGTGCTCGACGACGGCCCCCATGGCGAGCAGCGTGGCCGCCGGGACGTCGCCGCGGGCGAGGAGTCGGTCGCCGAAGCCGGCCAGGGCGACGGCCTGGACCTCGGTGTCCTGGAACTCGCCGAGGCAGTCCTGCAGGCCCTTGAGCGCCTTCACCGCCACCGCCACGCCGGCCGGGTCGAGGAGGGAGCCGAACGCCTCGAGCAGGTAGCGCAGGCGCTTGGCGTCCTTGCGCAGGTCGTGGAGGGCCTCGGCGGCGACGTCGTCGTCGATGCGCCGGCCGTCACGCACCACCCGCTTCCAGGCCGTGGCCAACCGTCCGGCGACGACGGCGGGGGCGGGGCGGGCGGCGTCGGCGCCGGCGCCGGTCCACGGGTCGGCGAGGAAGCGGTCCCACGCCTCGACCAGGTCGTGGTAGCGGTCGGACCCGAGGTGGGCGGCCAGCTCGGCGTGGGCCCGACGTTGCTCGTCGACCATGAGGTCGCGCAGTGGTCCGAGGTCGGCCACCCGTCCGGGCGGGAGGCCGGCCATGAGCTCCGGGAGGTCGAGGAGGTGCACGTCGGCGTCGCGGGTGGGGGTGGTGATGTCGCCCAACCACTTGAACCGGGCGCGCCAGTGCGCCCGGTCGTCGGGGGGCAGGACCCGGGCGCCCTCCTGGAGAACCGACCGGGTGCGGCGCACCGCCACCCGGAAGTCGTGGAGGAACTCGCTGTCGGTGTCGGCGAGGGTGCCGTCGAGGTTGGCGGCCATCGTTGCGGCAAGGGTCGTGAGGACGGTCCTCCAGGCCGTCTCGGCGTCGATGGCGGGGTCGAGGGCGAGGCGGAGCTTGGAGCTGAGGTAGGGCGGCGCGCCGAGGGCGGCGCGGGCGAGGTCGACGAGCGGCGCGGCGACGGGCTCGAGCGTCACCTGGGCGGCCAGCAGCTCGCCGAGCCGAGCGGCATCGCGGTCGTAGCCCCGGACGGGGACGAGCTCCACGATCGTCGGCAGCGTGGCGGACCCGAGCAGCGTGCTGTTGTCGAGCACGACGCGGACGGTGGTCTTCCCCTCGTCGTCGTGCAGTGCGAACGTGAGGAGCCGGCTCATCACCTCGGCCTGCGCGAGCAGGGCTCGCATCTCGATGAGCTCGGCCAGCCGTTCCGTGCCCGGCGCGCCGGGGAGGTCGCCCGCGAAGCACGGGCTCCCGACCTCGACGGGGGCGTCGACGGCCGCCAGGGTCTGGCCGGTCTCGATCGACGTCCAGATCAGTTCGGGCTGGCGCCGCCCGGCGACGGGGGTACGCACCTCCAGGACGGTCCCGGCGCCCCGGAGGCGGCCGTCGGCGGTGTCGAGGAAGGTGCGGCGCGCCGCCTGCTGGGCGACCTCCACGAGTCCGGCCCGCTCGGCGACGGCGGAGAGCAGGATCTCGGGATCACCGTCGGCGACGACCACGAAGCGCTGCAGCTCGCTCAACCAACGACCCTTTCGCCGTCACGGAACCGCCGACACTACCGGGGCGCGGTGCGCCGGGACTCAGCGCTCGATGCGCTCGGCGATCAACCAGGCCAGCCGGTCGCGGTCGGGGTGCTGGAGCACGACCCGCCACGGGCTCTCGAGTCGGGTCTCGACCACGAGCACGTCGTCGTCGCGATAGCAGTCCCACAGCTGTCGGGATCCGGGTCGACCCCTCGTGCCGAAGTGCCCGGTGGCGAAGGCCCCCGGCAGGTACCCGCCGCCGATCCGCCAACCGAGGTCCGCCCGGAGGTCGGCCTGGCGCGCCACGCGTGCGTCGGTGATGTCGGCGATCGGCAGCACCAGGCGGCCCTTGAGGGCGAGGATCCGGTCGAGTCCACCGAACTCGACGACCACCTCGTCCTCGTGGACGACGACGGAGACTCCCATGGGACCGAGGGTACGGGGCGACGAGCCCCCCGCCACCGGAGGAGACCGATGTCGCCCGGCCCCCGGCGAACGATGGTCAGTGCGGCAGGTCGCGGAAGGCGGTGGTGCGGTCGTTGCCCGGCTCGCGCGGCAGCCCGAGGACCCGCTCGCCGACGATGTTGCGCTGCACGTCCTCCGTGCCGCCGCCGATGCGGGCCATCCACTGGCCCATGAAGGTCATCGACTGCCAGTAGCCGTCGTCGGGGGCGTCCTCGCCCCACAGCATCCCGGTCGGACCCTGGATGGCCTCCACGAGGTCACCCTGGAAGGCGAGCCGCTCGGACACGGCGATCTTCATGACCGACACCTCGGGGCCCGGGGCGATGCCCTTGCTGGCCGCGGTGCGCACCCGGTAGCCCATGTACCGGCCGATCTCGAAGCTCGTGTAGAGCTGGGCGAGACGCTGGCGGAAGGTGGGGTCGTCGGTCACGCCGAAGCGCCGGGCGAGGCCGAGGACGCTGTCGAAGCCGTTGGCGTGGCCCGACCCGATGTCGGCGCGCTCGCTGGTGAGGGTGGTCATCGCCACGCCCCAGCCGGCGTTCTCCGGTCCGAGGAGGTTGGCCACCGGGACGCGGACGTCGGTGAGGAAGACCTCGTTGAACTCTGCGGCACCGGTGGCCTGGCGCAGCGGACGGACCTCGATGCCGGGGGTGCGCATGTCGAGCAACAGGTAGCTGATGCCCTTGTGCTTGGGGACGTCGAGGTCGGTGCGCACGAGCAGCATGCCCCAATCGGCGACATGGGCCGACGAGGTCCAGACCTTCTGTCCGTTGACGACGAACTCGTCGCCGTCGCGTACCGCCCGACAGGCGAGCGACGCGAGGTCGGAACCGGCGTTGGGCTCGCTGAAGAGCTGGCACCAGACCTGCTCGCCGTGGAGGATCGGGGAGAGGAACTCCTGCTTCTGCTGCTCGGTGCCGTGCACGATGATCGTCGGGCCGACCATGCCGGTGGCCTGGGCGAACATGCCGGTGGGCACGTCGTAGCGGGCCTCCTCCTCGAGGAAGATCCCCTGGAGCAGTCCGGTGAGCCCCCGCCCGCCGAACTCGACGGGCCAGGTGAGACCGGCCCACCCGGCCTCGGCCTTGGTGCGCTGCCACTCCCGGCAGGCCTTGACGTGGGCCTCCTCGTCCTCGGCCATCGTGCTCATGACCACCCGGATGGCACCCGGGGCCTTCGGCTCGGCGTGGCTGGACAGGAACGACCGGCACTCCTCGCGGAAGGCGGCTTCCTCCGGTGTCTCGTCGAAGTTCACGGTCGCTCCCCCTGCTGGCCTGGTGCCGACATCATGCCGCGACGGCCCGAGGCGGCCCAAACGCGCGCTCGGTCAGCGACCGCTCCACCGCGGCTCGCGGCGCTCGAAGAACGCCGTGACGCCCTCGACGGTGTCGTCCGAGGCACGGATGACGGCCTCGGCGCGCTCGGTGAGCGCCCAGCCCACCTCGTCGGGTCCCTCGTGGAGGCCGTCGAGGATGCGCATCGTCTCGCGGATCGCCACCGGCCCGTTGCGACAGATCCGCTCGGCCAGGGCGACGGCCTCGGCGCAGGCCCGGCCGGGCGCGGTGACCCGGGCCACGAAGCCGAGGCGCTCGGCGCGCTCGGCGTCGATCGGGTCGCCGGTCAGGAGGATCTCCCGGGCGACGTTGAGGGGGAGGGTGCGCACCGACCGGAACACCCCGGCGCAGACCGGGACGAGGCTGCGCTGCACCTCGGGGAGGCCGAAGCGGGCGGTGGTGGAGGCGACGACGAGGTCGCAGGCGAGGACGATCTCCATCCCCCCGCCGAGGGCGGGCCCTTCGACGGCGGCGAGGAGCGGCGTGGTGCGCCTGCGGCGGATGACCCCGTACTGCCCGCCCCGCTCACTGGCCGACATCCCGGCCCGCAGGTCGGTGCCGGCCGAGAAGACGGTTGCGGTGCCGGTGATCACGCCCGCCCAGAGCTCGGGGTCGTCCTCGAGCCGGTTGAGGGCGGCGTCGATGCCCGCCGTCATCTCGGGATCGACGGCGTTGCGCTTGTGCTCCCGGTCGAGGTGCACGACCAGCACCCGGTCGTGCACCTCGGTGCGCACGGTCGCGTGCCCGTCGTGGTCCCTCTGCTGGTCGTCGTCCATGACCCCTCCCCTCGCCGTCGCAGTCTCGCGGGCCCGGCGGCGGTGTGCGCCCGAGGGCGGCGGGTGGCGTCGGTACCATCATCGGGTGGACCGCGAGGGGCCCGATCGGGTCGGGGTGTACCCGGGCTCGTTCGACCCGGTCACGGTGGCCCACCTCCACGTGGCCGAGACCGCGCTGCGCCAGTGCGGCCTGGTGCGCGTGGACCTGAGCATCTCGGTCGACGCCCTCGGCAAGGACGCCGCGACGCTGACCGCGGTGGACGACCGCATCGCCGAGCTCGCCCGGTTGGCGGACCGGCGACCGTGGCTCGGGCTGCGGTCGACCCCGGCCCGCCTGCTGGTCGACGTCGCCGCGGGCTACGACGTGGTCGTGGTCGGGGCCGACAAGTGGCACCAGCTCCTCGATCCCGCCTGGTACACGTCGGTGCAGGCTCGGGACGAGGCGCTCGCCCGACTCCCCGTCGTGGCCGTGGCCCCCCGCCCCCCGTGGCCGCTCCCGGACCCGCGGGCCAAGCTGGTGGAGATGGTGGAGGTGGTGGTGCTCGACACCGACCCGGCCCACCACGGCGTCTCGGCCACGGCGGTGCGCCAGGGACGTCACGACTGGCGGGCCCGTCCCTGACCGACATCTCCGGTGGGGGTGACGTCGCGTGCGGACTCGGCGGCCGGGACGGCCCTGCGGGCGCGGAAACCTGGGAGCTGCCGTGGGGCGGAGCCCGGCGACGGTTACCGTCGGTTTCGTGCGCGTCGCCGCAGTGCAGATGCAGTGCCGACCCGACCCGGACGCGGCGCGCGAGGCCGCTGACGCCTTGGTGTACCGGGCCGCCGCCGACGGCGCGGACCTGGTGGTGCTGCCCGAGCTCTTCGCCGCGCTGGGCCGCCGGGAGGCCATGGTGGCCGCCGCCGAGCCGCTCGACGGGCCGACCGTCGGATGGGCCGCGCACCGGGCGCGCGCCGAGCGGTGCTGGCTGGTCGCCGGGAGCTTCGTCGAGCGGGACCCCGACGGGCGCCTCTACAACACGTCACCGCTGATCTCACCCGACGGCCGTCTGGTCGCCTGCTATCGGAAGGTGCACCTGTTCGACGTCGGGGTGGAGGGAGCGGCGACCCGGGAGTCCGAGACGTTCAGCCCCGGTCCCGGACCGGTGACCTGTGCCGTGGACACCGCGCCCACCGCCCCGGTGCTCGGGCTGACCACCTGCTACGACCTGCGCTTCCCCGAGCTCTTCCTCGCCGAGGCCCTGCTCGGCGCGTCGATCATCGCCGTGCCGTCGGCGTTCACCGCGGCCACCGGTCGCGCCCACTGGGAACTGCTGGTGCGCACCCGGGCCGTCGAGAACCAGGTGGCCGTCGTGGCCGCCGACCAGTGGGGCACCAGCCCTGACGGGATCGTCCGCCACGGGCACTCGATGGTGGTGGATGCGTGGGGCACGATCCTGGCCGAGGCCGGCGCCGAGGGCGACGCCGTCGTCGTGGCCGACGTCGACCTCGACGCGCAGACCCGGATCAGGGAGCGCCTCCCCAGCCTCGCCAACCGCCGACCCGGGGCCTACCGGCCCCCGGCGTCGGGTCAGGGCACGTACTCGTAGGCCGAGAGAGCTCCCGGGAAGAGCTCGTCGAGGTAGGCCCGTTCGAGCGACGCCGCGGCCTGGGGAGCGTCGATGCCGAACACGTTGCGGAGCTGCGCGACGGTGAGCTGGTCGATGAGGTCGTAGGCGACCTGCGGGTCGATGTTGGCCTCGGTGCAGCCGTCCTCGCCGCGCGCCAGGAGCGCATCCGGCGCAGGGATCCGGCCGGAGAACTGCATGAGGCCACCCCCGGCACGGATCGGGGCGCACAGGTCGGTGAAGGCGTTGTGCCCTCCGCCGGCGATGACGGCGAAGCGCTTGGGGGGCGCGAGCCAGGCGAAGGTCCGTTCGATGTTGGCGAGGGGGATGGTCTCGTCGACCTCGCCGGCGATGATCATCGACGGCTTGTCGGGGGGCGGCGTGGCGGCGTACGCGGCGTCGATGGCCTGGTCGACGAACGCCCGGCGGGCCTCGGCGTCACTGCGGATCGCCTCGGGCACGTCGATGCTGACCCCGTAGCCCGGGGCGCGACCGATGACCGTCTTCACCTCCGGGTCCTGGGCGAACCGCAGCACGGCGCTGCCGCCGGCGCTGAGTCCTTCGGCGGCAAGCTGGTCGAGGTTCATGGCCCCGGCCAGCGGACCGGAGGTGTTCTGCTCGCCGAGCAGCGCCAGGGTGGCGCGCAGCACGGCGACGTCGTCACCCTGTCGGGTCTGGCCGAGGGTGGAGGCGGCGAGGTCGCGCTCGATGTGCTCTGGGGAAGCGGTGACGAAGCCCCACGACGCCATGTGTTCGAAGTGCTGGGAGGCGAAGGCGGCGTAGTCGCCCGCACCGTGGGAGTAGATGATGGTCGGGAACGGCCCCTCCGGTGAGGGCGCCGGCTGATCGTAGGAGTCGAGGGGAATGTCCTGGACGATCTCGGGCGGGATCACCGCCCGCACGGACTCCGGGAACCCGATGATCGAGCTGTACCCGTCGATCGGGGCGGCGTCGGCGACGGCAGCCGGATCGGCCGGGTAGAAGACGTAGACCTGTCGGTCGGGGAGGGCCAGGATGGTGCGGCCGACGGGGTAGGGGCCCCGCTGGCTGAAGTCCACCGGTGCGGGCGGCGCGGTGGTCGCCGGGGAGGACGAATCAGAGGAGTCGCTGCACGCCCCCGCTACGAGGGCGAGCCCGACGACGGCGGCGACGAGGGCGGCCGTGCGCCGGCGGCGGGCGCCCAGGGCGCGGCGGCGCTCGACGACGGTGTTGATCTGGGCGTTCATGGTCCCCCTGCTGGTCACGCCGACGGCCCGTCGGCGATGTCGAGCGGTCAGTCTGCCCGATGGTCGAGCGTGGCGACGGGACCGGGAGCGGAGATCAGCGTCCGTCGTCGGCGTCGAACCGGGCCGCGGCGGCGCCGTAGATGCCCTTGGCCATGAGCGACGTCTCGAGGTGCCGTCGCGCCCGGTACACCTCGGCGGCCGCGGCGGCCGCCGCCGGGTCGTGGGGGTCAGCCTGGACGGCCCACTCGGCGAGCTGGCAGGCGAGGCGGAAGCCGTCGGGGTCGGCCGCGGCCGTGGCGTCGTCGGCCAGTGCCCGGGCCCGGTCGGCCAGGACCGCGACACCCCCGGCCAGTGCCGCCACCTCGGCGGCGACCGCCGCGTCGGGGGCGGGTTTCAGGCGGGCGGGGTTGCCGTCGTACCAGCCGCCGTAGAGGCGCCAGATGTTGCGGACCACGAACTCGGGCTCGTCGTACACGGGCCGGAGGTAGGGCCGTTCGAGCAGCTCGGCCGGCGCCCGCACGGCGTGCACGATGGTGTCGAGGGTCGCCCCGGCGTTCATGAGCTCGAGGGTCTGGGCGACGAGGCTCTCGAGCACGGTGGCCGTCTCGTCGAGCACCCTCGCGATGCGCTCGGCGCCGGCGATGGGGAGCCCGTGGGCGGGCAACAGCAGCTCGGGGCGCAACGCCGCGATGCGCCGGAGGGCCTCGGCCCACTCCCGCGGGTGGCGTTGCACCTTCTGGGGGTTGCCGGCGTTCGGGAACACCCAGATCAACAGATCCCCGACGCTCACCGCCCGCCGTGCGGGGACCCACGTCCAGGTGTGGTCGTCGGTCTCGCCCTTGCCGTGGTGCAGCTCGAACACGGTGCCCCCCACGTCGAGGGTCGCCTCGTCGCGGTAGGTGACGGTCGGGCCGACGAAGTCGGCGAAGAACGCCGGTGTGCCATCCGGGTTCGACCACGTGAACGCGTTGCCCGTCCCGAACTGGCGGGCGTTGACGGCGCCGTTGTAGCCGTCGGTGAGCCCGTAGCGGGCGAAGCGCTCCGGCACCGCCTCGTGGGCGACGACGGCCGGCCGGGGCCGGCCCCGTGCGGCGGCCTCGGCCAGGATCGCCGGGGCGCCGCCCACGTGGTCGACGTGGCCGTGGGTGTACACGAGGGTGTGCACCGGGGCGTCGTCCCATGCGCGCAGCGCCCGCAGGACGTGCGGGGCGAGCGAGTCGAGCGAGGCGTCGAAGAGCACCAGCCCGTCGTCGGTGGCGAAGGCCACGACGTGGGAGAAGGACTCGACGACGGCGATGCCGTCGGCCACCTCGGAGAGCTCGAGGGTGATGCGGTTGGGGGGGCCGAGCTCGGCGGTCGGGTCGTCACCGGCGGCTGCATCGACGAAGCGCGCCGAGAGATCCAGCAGGTCGGCCACGGGCTCAGCCGGCGCCGAACATGGCCAGCCACTGCTGGGCGTTGCGGGGCCGGAACACGAAGTTCGTGCGCCGGGTGTCGCCCATCGAGGCCGAGGGGTCGGCCGAGTACTGGTGGCCGGGGAACAGCACGGCGTCGTCGGGCACCTTGGCCAGCTTCTGGGTGAGGCTCTCGTAGAGGGCCAGCGGGTCACCGCCGGGCAGGTCGGTGCGCCCGCACCCGTCGAGGAACAGGGTGTCGCCCGAGACGAGGCGCCCGTCGACGAAGAAGCACTGGCTGCCGGGGGTGTGCCCGGGGGTGTGGATCAGCTCGATGGGGATGTCGCCGACGCGGACGACGTCGCCGCTGGCGTGGCTGACGAGGTCGGTGGCCTCGAGGCCGGTCACCTTCTGCACGTGGGGAGCCTCGTCGGCCTGCACGTGGACGGGCACCGGATGGGCGGCCATGAGCTCGCGGAGCCCCTCGATCGGGTAGCCCATCATGTCGCCGCCCACGTGGTCCTGGTGGTGGTGGGTGGCGAGCGCGCCGGTGAGGCGCATGCCGTCGGCGGCGAGCACGTCGAGGATCCCGGCGATGTCGTAGGCCGGGTCGATGGCCACGGCCTCACCGGTCTCGCGGTCACCCAGGAGGTAGACGAAGTTGACCATCTGGCGGGCCACCGGGTCGGTGCGGGCGATGTCGCGGCCGGCGAGGAGCTGGCGGAAGTAGAGGCGGCTCGGGACGGCGGAGTCGGACATTCGCCCATTCTGCCCGCCGTTGGCACACTGGTGACGTGGGTGTCAGCGCGCACGACCCGAACCGTCCCCCCCTCCGAACTGGTGCGTCCCCCGCTCGCCAGAGCGATCCCACGACGCACCAGTTCGAGCGGGGAGCGGAGGCACGGGCCGCCGCGGGGCGACGGGCGGCTACTGGGAGACGGGCGGCCGGGACGATGGTGCCGCCCCCGTCGGCGCTGCCCGACGTGCTTCCCACCGAACGCCTGACCGCCACCGGGATGCCCGTCCCGGAGCTGCGCGCCGAGCTGCGGCGGATCCCGACCCTGCGCAACGTGGCCAACGTGGCCTCGGTGTGGGTGCAGTCGGCGGGACTGCTGGCCCTGGCCTGCTGGGTCACCGTCCGCGTGCCGCTCGTGGTGGCGCTGGCGGTGTGGGCGGCCACCTTCGTGCTCATGGGCCGGGCCTTCGCTCTCTTCTCGATCCTCGCCCACGAGGCCGCCCACCGCCTGCTCTTCGCGCGCAAGCGCTGGAACGACGCCGTGGGCCGGTGGCTGCTGGCCTACCCGGCGTTCGTGCCGTTCGACATCTACCGGCGCAGTCACTTCGCCCACCACAAGGACGAGCTCGGGCCGAACGAGCCCGACCTGAACCTGTACCTCGGCTATCCGATCACGAAGGCCTCGTGGCATCGCAAGCTGCGGCGTGACGCCCTCGGCTCGTCGGGGTGGAAGAACCTGAAGGGGTTGTTGCGCGCCGTCACCTCCCCGCTCGGTCGGCCGTTCGCGCTGCGCATCCTCGGCACCCAGGCGGTGCTGGCGGTGGCCCTCGGCGTAGCGTCGGGTCGCTGGTGGCTGTGGCCGGTCATGTGGCTGGCACCGTGGATGACGGTGTGGCGGGTGCTCAACCGGCTCCGGGCCGTCGCCGAGCACGGGGGCATGGAGCACTCCTCCGACCGCCGCCGCACCACCCACGTCGTCGACCAGCACCCGGCGGCGAGGTTCTGGATCGTGCCGTTCAACACGGGCTGGCACCTGGCCCACCACGCCGACATGGGCGTGCCCTTCCAGCACCTGCCGGCGCTGCACGACGAGCTGGTCGCCTCGGGGTGGGTGACACCGGAAGCGACCTTCCGCAACTACCGGGATCTCTGGAAGACTGCATCCTCGGGCTGACGCCGCGCCCGCGCCCGCCGCTCTCTCCAGGGGGACCACCCATGACCGACGTCGACGCCGCTCGAGCCGCCCGCACCCACGAGCCGCTCACCGACCAGTTCATGGGGGTCGAGTTCTCGATCGAGGACGCCCCGGCCTTCTACGCCGACCTCCGGGCCAGGGGCCGGCTGCTCTGGAACGCCACCCAGGGCTTCTGGGTGGCGCCGCACCACGCCGAGGTGATGGCCGTCTCGACCGACCCGGCCACCTACTGCTCGGGCAAGGGGATCATCACCTTCGAGATCGGTGCCGAGTACGCCTCGCCGCCCACCATGATGCACACCGACCCACCGGACCACACCCGGTACCGGTCCCTCGTGCAGCCGGCCTTCGGCCGCCGGGTCGTCAAGACGCTCGACGCCTCGGTGCGCGACGCCGCCCGGGTCCTGGTCGACGCGCTCCCCCTCGACGAACCCGTCGACGTCGTGGCGCCCCTGGCCGTTCCGTTGCCCGTCCAGGTCATCGCCCAGCTCCTCGGGCTGCCCGAGGAGCGGTGGGACGACGTGTGGGCGTGGTCGGAGGCCTCGATCCCCGGCACGGAGATCTACGCCGACGCCGAGCGCCGGGCCGCGCTCAACGCGGAGATGATGGCCGAGCTGTTGCGGCTCGTCGGCGAGGCCCGCACGAGCCCCAAGGACGACGTCATCTCCCAGCTGGTGGGCCTCGAGGTGGACGGCGACCGGCTGACCGACGACGAGATGACGATGTTCCTCAACCAGCTGCTGGTGGCCGGCAACGAGACGACCCGCAACACCATCTCCGGTGGCCTGGTGGCGCTGGCCCAGAACCCCGACCAGTGGGCGAGGCTCGTGGCCGACCGCTCGCTGGTGCCGAGCGCGGTCGAGGAGATCCTGCGCTGGACGACGGCGGTCATCTACTTCATGCGCACCGCCACCCGCGACGTCGAGCTCGGCGGCCAGACCGTCGTCGCCGGCGACCCGATCGTGATGGTCTACTCGTCGGCCAACCTCGACGAGGAGGAGTTCGGACCGACGGCCTCGACGTTCGACGTGGGCCGGTCGCCCAACCACCACGTGGCCTTCGGGTTCGGTGCCCACTTCTGCCTCGGCGCGGCGTTGGCCCGCCTGGAGGTGGCGGCCGTGCTCGACGCCCTGCTCGACAAGGGCGTCACCCGTCTCGAGCTCGCCGGGCCCGTCGTCCGGTCGGTGTCGAACATCATCGCCGGCACCGTCTCGGCCCCGCTGATCCTGCACACCGACTGACGATCACGCCTCCCGACGGTCGCCCTCGGCACGGCGGACGACCTCGCGCAGCGGGAGGCCGAGCGCCTTCGCGGCCGCGGCGGCGTCGTCGTACTCGGCCTTGACCCGTGACCCGGAGGCCTTGAGCCGCACGTCGTGACCGTCGACGTCGACGGTCACGACCGACCGGCTCTGAGGCCAGCGCTGCATGGTGACCCCACGGACGCCGAAGGTGCCCGTCTCGGCGACCATCACGGCGCGCACCGCCTCCACCCGGGCGGGATCGGCGAGGGCGTGCACGGTGTGAGCGGGGCGGCCCTTCTTCATCACGATCGGCGTGAGCCAGGCGTCGTGGGCACCGGCGTCGAGGAGGGCGGTCACTGTGTGGGCCAGGGTCTCGCCGGTGACGTCGTCGACGTTGGTCTCGAGCAGCACCACGGGCTGACCGTCGACGCCGCCGCCGGTGCGGGTGGTGGTCCCGACCACCACCTGGGTGAGGTTGGGACGGTCGCCGAGGTCGGCCGCACCGGCGCCGAACCCGCTGGCGGTGATCGTCATGGCCGGCATCGGCCCCCATCCCACGACGTTGGCGGCGAGCAGCGCGGCACCGGTGGGGGTGGTGAGCTCACGGGCGATCGGCAGACCGTAGGTGGGGGCGCCCGCCAGGAGCCGGACGACGGCCGGGACGGGCACAGGCAGCTCGCCGTGGGCGGCGCGCACGGTGCCGAGGCCGTCGGCCACCGGGCTCGACACCACCTCGTCGACGCCGAGCACCTCGAGGGCGGCGCACGTGCCGACCACGTCGACGACGGCGTCGAGGGCGCCGACCTCGTGGAAGTGGACCGTCGCCGGTGACCGGCGGTGCAGGTGGCCCTCGGCGACGGCGAGGGCGCGGAAGGTGGCCAGCGCCCGGCGGGCCACCCGGTCGGGGAGGCCGGCGGAGGCCACGACGGCGGCGACCTCGGCGGCGGCG
Source organism: Acidimicrobiales bacterium (assembly GCA_025455885.1). Lineage (NCBI taxonomy): Bacteria > Bacillati > Actinomycetota > Acidimicrobiia > Acidimicrobiales > Acidimicrobiales bacterium. Next base: position 64,564 of record JALOLR010000007.1, on the reverse strand, counting down.
CGATGGGGCGGTTCGGGTTCGGTGTGCACGTGCACCTTGGTGGCGCCGATGCCCGACCGGGTGACCGTCTCGGCCTCGAGCTCCCACCCTCCGACGGGCAGGCGATGCAGCAGCGCCCGCACCTCGTCGAGGTCGGCCCCGGCGTCGAGCAGGGCACCGAGGGCCATGTCGCCGGCGATGCCCGAGAAGCAGTGGAACCAGGCGACGGTGACGTCGGGTCCCTCCGCCGCCGGGACGGTGACCCCGTCCCAGGCCACCGGGGCGTCGTCGTGGGCGTGCCCGTGGTCGTGGTCGTGACCGTGATCGTGGGGCGTGCTCACCGGGCGTCCCCGGCCGGCCCGTCGTCGACCAGGGCACCCGTGCCGCGACGGGTCCCGTCGAGGGCGCGGAGCACCGCGCACGCCGCCCCGAAGCCGTTGTCGATGCCCACCACGGTGAGCCCCGAGGCGCACGAGGCCAACATGCCGAGCAGGGCGGTGACCCCGTCGAGGCCCGCGCCGTAGCCGACGCTGGTGGGCACCGCCACCACCGGCGCCGGGGTGAGCCCCGCCACCACGCTGGCCAGCGCCCCCTCCATCCCGGCCACCACGACGAGGGCGTCGCAGGCGACGAGCTCGTCGACGGCGTCGAGGACCCGGTGCAGCCCGGCGACCCCGATGTCGGTGATGCGCAGCGGTTCGAGGCCGTGGGCGGACAGCGTGACGGCGGCCTCGTCGGCCACCGGGAGGTCGGCGGTTCCGGCCGAGACGACCGCCACCCGCTCGGGCCGGACGGATGCCGGGCGCCAGACGACGGTGGCCAGCGACCGCCCGTCCGGGTCACCGCCGCCGGCGTGGACGGCGCGGCCGCCGGGGTTGGCCGAGGTAGCGGCGTCACGCTGGGCCGCGTCGGCGCGTGACAGCAGCACCGGGGCCGATCCGGGCTGGGTGAGGAGCTCGGCCACGATGGCGGCGCACTGGTCGGGGCTCTTGCCGGGGGCGTAGACGGTCTCGGCCATCCCCTGGCGGAGCTGGCGGTGGTGGTCGATGCGGGCGAAGCCCAGGTCGACGAAGGGGAGCCGCCGCAGCTGCGTCACCGCCTCGTCAGGGCTCGTCGCGCCCGATCGGATGTCGTCCACCAAACCTCGCAGGGCTGCTTCGTCCATGTCGTTATCCTCCCCGATCGTGACACCCACCGCCGCACCGCTCTCGTCGAGCCCCGAGTGGGCGGCGCGCACCATCGCCTACCTCGGGCCCGTGGGGACCTTCTCCGAACAGGCGCTGCACACCCAGCCCGACCTGGCCTCGGCCCACCTCGTCGCCATGCCCACGTTCTCGGCGGTGCTCAACGCCGTCGAGGCCGGCGAGGTGGATCTCGGGTTCGTGGCCATCGAGAACGCCATCGAGGGCAGCGTCAACGTCACCCAGGACACGCTCGCCTTCGATGCAGAGCTGTTGATCCAGCGCGAGGTGGTGATGCCGGTGCACCTCGACCTCATGGCGCTGCCCGGCGTCACCGTGGACGACGTGGAGCGGGTGTGGTCGTACCCCCACGCGTTGGCCCAGAGCCGCAAGTTCCTCGGGCGGGAGCTGCCGAAGGCCGAGGCCGAGGCTTCGAACTCCACCGCCGACGCCGCCCGCCTGCTCGCCGAGCACGGCGACCGCCACGGGGCCGCCATCGCCCCGGGTCGCGCCGCGGAGGTCTACGGCCTGGAGGTGCTGGCCCACGCCATCGAGGACCACGACGACAACGCCACCCGGTTCGTGCTCGTGGCACGGGGAGGCATCCCCGCCCCCACCGGCCACGACAAGACGTCGATCGTGGTGTTCCAGCGCGCCGACGCCCCTGGGAGCCTGTTGTCGATCCTCCAGGAGTTCGCGGCCCGGGGCATCAACCTCACGAAGCTCGAGTCGCGCCCCACCCGCCGGGGGCTCGGCGACTACTGCTTCCTGATCGACCTCGAGGGGCACCTCCGTGACGACGTGGTGGCCGACGCGCTGCGGTCGTTGAAGACCAAGCAGGCCGATGTGAAGTTCCTCGGGTCCTACCCCGCCGCCGGCGACCACGGTCCCGCCGTGCGCGAGGAGGTGGCGCTGGCCGCCGAGCGCGCCGGCGCCTGGATCGACGAGCTGCGCGCCGCCATCGGGAACTGACGCTCACCGCTCGGTGCGCGGCTCGCGGCCGCCTCGTCACCACCCGGCCCGACGGGCGGATGGGGAAGCGCTCCGAGTCGGGCCGGTAGGGTCCCGCCCGGAGGGATGGCAGAGCGGACGATTGCGACGGTCTTGAAAACCGTTGAGGGGCGACCCTCCGGGGGTTCGAATCCCCCTCCCTCCGCCGAACGGCCGTGCGACGTCCGGCGCGGCCGACGGGCCGGTGCGTGGCCGTGCTGCGCCTGCGGAGCCGCCACCGCGACGCAGCGCCCCGTGGGTTGCCGGGGCGCTGCGTCGAGGATCCTTCGGGGCGGGTCGAGCCCGCCGGCGCGCGATCAGCCCGTGAAGCGGGGGCTGGCGGTCGCAGCCTGCGCGGCCGGGGCCGCGGCGGTGGTCTCCGGGGTGGGCTCCGTCTCCGGCACGTCCGGCACGCAGTCGACGGTCACGTCCTGGGTGAAGGTGAAGTCACCTTCGACCTCGAAGACCTGCACGGTGTAGACCCCGTCCTCGAGGGGCGCGCCGCCCTCGCCCGTGAGGATGATCGGGTCGAGGCCCTCGTCGGTGTCCGGCCGGTCCAGTGCGCTGGCCACCTCGACCTCGCCCAGGAACAGGAAGGTGTCGTAGTTCGTGCTGATGTTGTCGAAGATCTCGACGTCGACACTCGCCACCGGGTCGCAGAGCGCCGTGGCCGAGGCCGACTGCACGATCTGTCCACCGGCGGATGCCGGAGCTGCGAACGCGAGCACGCCGGCCGCGAACGCCGAGGCGAGACCGACCGCCACGATCCTGGACATTCGGGACTTCGAGAGCTGACTGCGCACTGGTTCCGCCTTTTCGTCGTCGCGACGTCGTCACGATCCGATTGATGTCGTTCAGATGAACCGGCTCACCGTAGCAATGAGGCCGTGGCGGGCCCGAAACGCTCTCCTCCCACGAGGATGTGGTCGAATCGGCGGGTGGCCAGGGACGAACGATCTCAGCTCTACTTCGCGTACGGCTCGAACCTCGATCCCCACCAGATGTCCGACCGCTGCCCGGGGGCGCCGGCCGAGAGTGCGGCCCGGCTGGACGGGTGGCGCTTCCGCATCGGCGATCGAGGGGTCGCCACCATCGTTGCCGAGGCGGGGGCCGTCGTGTGGGGTGGCCTGTGGCGGCTGACGATCGGGCACCTGGCGACCCTCGACGGCCACGAAGGCATCGGGCAGGGGCGGTACCGCCGCGAGCAGATCCGGGTCCGGACCGTGGACGGGGAGACGACGACCGCGCTGGTGTACGTCGAGCGGTACCGCGGCGACGGCGCGCCGAGGGACGGCTATCTCGAGCGGATCCTCCGGGGCGCCGCCTGGTTCGGTCTCCCCGACCGGTACCGCGCCGAGCTCGACGGGTGGGCGGACGGAGCCGGAGCGGGGGCCCGCGGTCGGCCTGTGTAGTCTTTCCGGGCCTGGAGAGGTGCCGGAGTCCGGTCGATCGGGCCTCCCTGCTAAGGAGGTGACGGGGCAACTCGTCCGTGGGTTCAAATCCCACCCTCTCCGCTGACCGTGGGCCCTGCTTCGGCGGGGCCCACGTCCGTTCCCGGCCCGCACGGCGCCGCACGTGCACGAGGTGATCCGTTGGCCTTCCCGACCCGGCGCCCGGTACAGTCACCGGGCCACACCAGCGCTCGTAGCTCAATTGGATAGAGCATCTGACTACGGATCAGAAGGTTGGGGGTTCGAGTCCCTCCGAGCGCGCGAGATAAGGCCAGGTCAGAGCGGTGAGGCGACGGGCTGCCGGCTCGAAATGACCCCAGGTGCAGCCAAAGGTGCAGCCAAACAGGCTGCACGTACCGCTACGGACGCCGCTGGAAATCCGTGGACGGAGTGGTGTGTGCTGGGGGCCCGCGTCGAACCAGCACCCGGTCATCGCAGACGCACCGCCTCACAGCGATCGAACCCCTCAACGACCGGGACACTCACCGCACTCGCCGTGACAGCAGGACACAGGTCGAGGACCACCGACACAGGCTGTCGTAGTGTCGTGCGGTCATGGCGGACGAGCTCGATGGTCTCCTAGGGCGGGTGGAGGACCCGGCGCTGCGGGCCGATCTGCGCGCCCACATCGATCGCCTTCGTGCTAAGCGCACCTTTGGGCTGGTATTCGAATCGCACCTACCGGAACGGGTCCGGCTTCCCGAGCACCCGGTGCGGGCCGGCGCGAAGGTCGCTCTCCGCGACGACGCGGCCAGTGCGACCTACCAGGTGATGAACGTCCGCAAAGGCACAGCGACGATCCGGAAGGTCAGGCACCCGGACGGGTCGAAGCTCACGACTGAAGAGGTCGCGGCTTCGGACGACGAGCATCTCAGAGTCGATGAGCTGGTCGTGATCGCCGACTTCGGCGAACCGATCTACCCCGGGCTCCGCCGGCTCGGCTCGGTCGACCGTGGTAGCGACAAGCCCGCCCACGTGGTGATCAAGGGCGAGAACCACCACGTGCTCGAGGCGCTCCAGTTCACCCACGCCGGCAAGGTCGACTGCATCTACATCGACCCGCCATACAACACCGGGGCCCGCGACTGGAAGTACGACAACAACTACGTCGACGACACCGACGCCTACCGCCACAGCAAGTGGCTCGCCTTCATGGAACGCCGGCTCCTTCTGGCGAAGGAGCTGTTGAACCCGGAGCGCTCGGTCCTCATCGTCACCATCGACGAGAAGGAGGTTCACCGGCTCGGGCTCCTGCTCGACCAGACCTTCGCGGGAAGTCGGACCCAGATGGTGAGCTCGGTCATCAACCCTGCGGGCACTGGACGGAAGTCCGAGTTCTCCCGGACAAACGAGTACCTCTTCTTCTTGCAGTTCGGGGAGGTCACGATCCAGCCGATGGCACCGGACTCGGACGAATCGGTCCCGGTCGAGTGGGAGCCGTTCCGACGACGAGATCTCGAATCCCGGCGGGGGACTTCGAAGGGTGGGCGATCGCAGTTCTACCCGGTCTATGTAGACATCGAATCACGACAGATCGTAGGAACGGGTGACCCTCTGCCGAGCGACAAGGACCGCAGAGAGGCGCCGGAGCGACCGGGTTGTGCGTCCGTGTTCCCAGTTCGCGAGGACGGGACGGAGATGAACTGGGCTCTCACCCGCGAGGCGTTCGAACAACGACTTCAGAACGGGTACGTCCGGCTGGGCCGCCATCAACCTGGCGGCCATCAGGAGTACGTGGTCTCGTACCTACGGACTGGACCGATCGCCGATATCGAGGAGGGCCGAGCGATCGTCACAGGGCGCAACGACGACGGGAGCGTGATCGCCCGATACCCGACGGGGAAGCGACGGATGCCGCTGACCCAGTGGGACTTCGCTTCTCACGACGCTCAGCGGTACGGAACCACCTTGCTGAACGCATTGATCCCGAACCAGCGCTTCCCGTTTCCCAAGTCGCTCTACGCCGTCGAGGACTCACTCCGCATCGCAGTCGGTGAATACCCCGAGGCCGTGGTGCTGGACTTCTTCGGCGGGTCGGGAACCACAGCGCACGCTGTCGCTCGGCTGAACCGAGAGGACGGCGGCCGACGCCGTTCTATTTGCGTCACGAACAACGAAGTCTCAGCGAGTGAGGCCGGTTCGCTCCGCAAGCAGGGCTACCGCCCCGGTGATCCGGAGTGGGAGGCGCTCGGGATCTTCGAGCACATCACCCGACCCCGGATCACAGCGGCCGTCACCGGCCTCACGCCGGATGGCCAGCCAGTGAAGGGTGACTACAAGTTCACCGACGAGTTCCCGATGGCGGAGGGCTTCGACGAGAACGTCGAGTTCGTCGAGCTGACCTACCAGGACCCGGACGACGTCGAGCTCGACCTTGCGTTCGAGGCGATCGGGCCGTTGCTGTGGATGCGAGCTGGGAGCCGAGGCCCGGTGATCGACGCGTGTCTCGACCCGGCCGGCCGGCGGAAGCCGTACACGTGGACCGAGCAGTACGGCGTCCTGTTCAACGCCGACCGGTGGCGAGTTTTCGTGGAGAACCTCCCAGCGACGGCGACCACCGCGTTCGTGGTCACCGACTCGCAGGCCACCTTTGCCGGGATCTCGGCTGAGCTGCCCGGGCACCTCGACGTGATCCGGCTCTACGAGAACTACCTGACGACGTTCCGGATCAACGAGGGCCTCGTCTGATGCGTTACGAGCTCATGGACTACCAGCGCTCGGCGGCCATCGAGGTGCTGGACCGGCTGGAGCGGGCGAGGAGTGATTGGTCGAACGGCTATCGCTCGTCGTTCGCTCTGTCGGCCATCACCGGGTCCGGCAAGACGGTGATCGCGACTGCGGTGGTCGAGGCACTGTTGTTCGGGTCGGCCGATCTCGGTGTCGACCCTGATCCGCAGGCCACGTTCTTGTGGATCACCGACGACCCCGCACTGAACCGTCAGACCCGTAACCGCATGCTCACCGCCTCGGACCTGCTCGCTCCGCGGGCGCTGGTCGAGATCGATGACGGCTTCCTCAACCCGGCGCTTGACCCGGGTCGGGTGTACTTCCTGAACATTCAGAAGCTCTCGAAGAAGAGCCGACTTGTACAATCCGGCACGAACCTCCGCCAGGCATCGTTCTGGGAGGTCCTGGCCAGCACCATCGCCAACGGGAAGACGACCCTGCACCTCATCCTCGACGAAGCGCACCGAGGGATGAAGCAGGCGTCCGACCGCAAGACGATCGTGCAGCGCCTGATCCACGGCGAGCCCGGCTCCAACCCACCGGTCCCCACGGTGTGGGGCATCTCCGCCACCATCGATCGCTTCACCAAGGCCATGGGCCAGACGACGGATCGCACCCGCTATCCCGACGTCGAAGTCGCCATCGATCAGGTGCGCGCTTCGGGCCTGGTGAAGGACGAGATCGGCCTTGAGCAGCCCGATGAGAAGGGGACCTTCTCCACCACGTTGTTGCGTGATGCGGTGAAGGCCACCCGCACCTTTGAGCAGCGCTGGGCGGCGTACTCGGTTGCCGAGGGGGAGCCGGAGGTGCTGCCGGCGCTGGTCGTGCAGGTGCCGGACAAAGCCAATGAGGCGAAGCTCACCGAGATGGTGTCGGTCATCGAGTCGGAGTGGCCCGATCTCGATTCCGACGCCATCGCCCATGTGTTTGGTGAGCATGAGCCCATCGTGCTGGGGTCCCGCACCATCGATTGGGTTCCGGCCGAATCGATCCAGGGAGACACCGACATCAGGGTCGTGCTCGCCAAGGAGGCGATCTCCACTGGGTGGGACTGCCCGCGAGCCGAGGTCCTCTACTCGGAGCGCCCGGCGAGTGATGCCACCCACATCGCCCAGGTGATCGGGCGCATGGTCCGCCAGCCGCTCGCGCACCGCATCGCCACTGACGACGTCCTCAACTCGGTGACGTGCTACCTGCCGCTGTTCGACTCCAAGAAGCTCGCTGCCATCAAGGACGAACTCGAAGGCAACGGTGCCGATGCACAGCACGAGGTCGGCCCGCTGGTGGTGAGGGCCCCGATGGTGTTCGACCGCAACCCGAACCTCGATCCCGAGGTTTTCGAGTTCCTCGAGACTCTGCCCAGCATCCCCACCCCCGACCCATCAGCCAGCCCCCTGCGTCGCGCCAAGAACCTGGTGCGGCTCCTCGCCGACGACGGCACTGGCCCCGCCCTGGTACCCGACGCCGACGCTCTGCTGACCAAGCGCCTCAACGCCCGCCTCGACGGGCTGGCCGCCGAATACGCCGACGCGGTCGACGCCCAGATCGAGGACCTCCGCACCGCGATCGTTCGCCGAGAAGGTGTCGACCCCGTGGGCCAGACCGCAGAGGTCACCTCCCGGCTGCTCGAAACCCACATCAAGGACCTCGACCGCGACACCCGCAAGATCCTCAACTCCGTTCGAGAGGGAGTCGGCAAGGGCTACTACGCCCACCGAGTGGCCAAGGCCGATCCTGAGGAGAGCCGCCTCAACATCCGGGTCCACGTCGCAGCACTCCTGCGGGTCGACGGAGTGATCGCCAGTGTTGAGGTTGCTGCCACCGAGTTCGTCCAGGAGCACCTGGCCACGTTCTCCGTCGAGATCAGCAACACCACCGGCGCCACCCGGGACGCGTACCGGAAGGTCCAGGAGCAGACCGGCGCACCCGAAGCCGTGACCATCGAGCTCCGGGCCAACGACAAGGCCGCCACCAAGAACGGGAACGGCGCCGACCTCCCCACCTTCGGCGGCCATCTCTACTCCGACGCTGATGGCCAGTACCCCGCCGACCTCAACGATTGGGAGACCAAGGTCGTCACCACGGAGACCAACCGGCCTTCGTTCGTTGCCTGGTACCGCAACCCATCACGAGCCACCCCGAACGCCCTACGGATCGCGTACCGGAACGACGCCGGGGCATGGAGCAGCCTCCAGGTCGACTTCGTGATCGTGTCGCGCCGTGATGACGGCTCGCTCGCCGCGTCGATCGTCGACCCCCATGGTGACCACCTCGCCGATGCGAAGTGCAAGCTCCGAGCGCTGGCCGACTTCGCCGAGGCCCATGGCAACCGGTACATCCGCGTCGTGTCGGTCGCGAAGGGGAGCGACGGGAGCTTGCGCGTGCTCGACCTGCTCGAGCCAGGGGTGCGAGAAGCCGTCCGCGACTTCGATGGTGCGCAGGTGTCTGCGCTGTACGACTCCGCCGTTGCGGTGCCGTATTTGTGATCGACAGTTGGCATGCACGATCGGACCCGAGCTAGGGATCGGATTCGACAGCGGGCAGGGCCTCCGACATCTGCGCAGATCTGAACCGCCGTGCCAGTGGTACTACCAGTGGTGGGCTGCCATCCGGCTGAGCGATCGCTCGGGCGAAGCAGTTGCAGCGGGTGACGACGGCGGCAGCACCGTGGCTGAGCGCCGAGAACTGAGCACTCCCGGGTGTCGAAAGTCATGGCGGGCTGCTCGCGCGGGCCCGTGTACCGTTGTGATCAGGCCTGAGCAGCGGGTGGGGCCTACTCGGGGGGACCTAGTCGGCCCGAGGACCAGGGGGACGAGGTGGCGAGATGGCGAGTGTTCACGACGTAGCGGCTTACATCCTCGAGCAGGCCGGGCCCATGTCGACGATGAAGCTGCAGAAGCTCGTCTACTACTCGCAGGCTTGGCACCTCGTGTGGGACGAGAAGCTGCTCTTCGAAGAGGAGATCCAGGCGTGGGCGAACGGCCCCGTGGTGTACGAGCTGTTCGATGTACATCGCGGATCGTTTCGGGTGGTCCCCCCGTGGCCCAAGCGGGGTCCAGGCCTGTCGAAGGATGAACGTGAGACGATCGATGCGGTGCTCGGAAGCTACGGACATCTTGATGGCCGTCGCCTGAGTGCCCTCACGCATGCGGAAGCCCCGTGGGTGAACGCACGCGGTGACCTGTCGGCAACGGCGCGGAGCAACCGGCCGATCGACACCGATCTCATGCAGGAGTACTACTCGGCTCTCGATCGTGACGATGAGGCTCGGCCGATCGACGAGATCACCTGGGACGACTGAGTCGACGGAATGGCGAAGCGGGATCGACGACCGTCGTCTACGGCCGAGGTAGGGAAGCCAAGCCGAACGCCCAAGGGCCGATCGAGTGGTCCGTCGGCCGGGCAGATGTACGCGCGCTTCTCGTTCGAGTACGCAGACACAACGTACGAGGGTCCCTGGGGTTTCCACACGGACGGAGAGGCATCCCATCAGGTCATGGGTTTGTTCTGTCATCACGGGCGCCGGAAGTGGAACGAGATCTGGTCCGACCAAACCGGGTCGAGGCGTAGGCACAAGAAGCACCACTTCCAGCCGGTGGACTCGCTGTGCGATGAGGCCCAGAAGCGCCTCGGTCAGCTCCGACTAGACGAGGTGTTTGAGTCGGAGATCTTCCGGTTTCGGGATGGGGGCCTTGGCCGGCTCTGGGGCTTCGTTGTGGCCGACGTGTTTCACGTCGTGTGGTGGGATCCAGAACACCGGGTCTGTCCGACCGACCAGGACTAGCCGGACGGCACCATGCCGGGAAGGCTCGCTTCTCGGACGTCAGCAGGGACCGGGGCTGTCGCACTCTCGGCGTACGCTCGGCGCAGCGCTGGGCCGCCCCGACCCGGCCGACTCCCGGGAGGAGCGTCCGAGGATGAACCCGGTGAAGGTGGCTATCGATCAGGCGGCGTGGGTTCCCGAGCGCGACGACATGGACTGGGACCAGGCGGCGGCTCTTGCGATCGACTGGGTCGAGGACCGGTGCAGAGACGAGGGCGGAGCCCGAGCCGTCGTCGTCACGAACACCATCGATTCGATCGGGCACGGGGCGTTGGAGCAGTTCGCCCGAGCGCACGACCACACCACCAGACGCTCCCGTGGTGCTCGGCCCGGACGGCCGGTGCTGGCCTACTGCGTCCAGCTCGAGGACCTCGAGTACGCCCAGAACCTGGGCCGACGATCGTCTCTGGTGGCCGTGGAAGGCTTCAGCGTGCCGCTGTCAGGCTGGGCGGCGGTAGTCGGTGCCGAGGACCTGGCCACAGGCGAGCCGGCCGAGTACCCGGCGGAGCTGACTGAGACGGTTGAGCGCCTCGCGTTCTACGGCAACAACGGGTTCGGTGACAGCTACGGGAAGCGGCAAGCTGATCGGATCGTTGCTGGCCTGTCGGGATGGACGGCCGATCAGCTGTCAGCGTTGCCGGCAGCAGCAGTTGGCGCGGGTGTCAGCGCCAAGGGGGCGAAGAACCTGCAGAAGCTGATTGAGCGCCACAGCGGGCGTCGATAGCCACCTCAGTCGGTCGGCTGGCTAGAACTCGGCGTGGGCTGCGAGAGCATCCGCTAGGTGCACGAGGAGCGCCCAGTCCTTGAGTAGGTCCTCGAGCTTCGGGGGCTGGCTGTACTGGGGACGCGGATTCTCTTGCTCGTTCTCGATGCGGGTGACGATCCGTTGGTCCCACCCGTCGCGCTCGCGGATCACTGCGAGGGCGAGCTCGAGTTCTGTTCCTCGCGCGCGGGCCTCAATGTGCTCGGCGAGACCGTCGGTATCCGCGAGGATCGCTTCGGCGGTGCGCCGAAGGGCGATCTCGCTGGCGGCGGCCTTCACGGGGTCGATGGTCTCGGGGAGTCCCTCAATGGCCTTGGGGTTGAGGCCGGAGCCGGCGAGTAGCCGACGCTGCCGTTCCCGAAGCTCGCGCAGTTCGGGGGTGTCGTAGGGCTTGCCGCTGAGCATGGTTCGTGCCGCCTTGGTCGCCGTCGCGAGCGTCCGCCGCCCGTCTCCGAAGGGAGCGTAGGCGGCTACTCGTCGTGTCGTCGTCTGCCTTCCGGGAGTGGGACGTTCTCGGAGCTCAGCGTTCCGTCGCTGGGAGCCCTCGGCCATCGATCGTCGCGACGACCTGGGTTCTTGCCGTCTGGTTAGGAGGCATGAACGAGAACGTCCTTCACTGCTTGGCGGCCGCGGTAGGTGCGGCTGCGATCGCGTTGCAGCCGCGGCCCGCCGATCGCTGGGGCGAGGCAGCCGTCTCTGCAGTCCTCCCAGGCCCGGTCGGAGAGTCGACCGTTCTCGAGGTGGTTGCGGATGATGCGCATGGTTGCTGTGAGGTGGGCGCGGTCGGTGGCGAGCTGGGCGACGTCCATCGTCGATGGCGCCCGAAGGTCGGTGGGGGCGACCTGTACTTCGCGTTCGCGGGTCGCTGCCGAGGTGCGGTGACGGCGGCGGGTACGCGCCTGGGCTCGTCGTACGAGACGCGTGGCGAGGTTGTCGACCTGTTCGAGATCGTCGGCTTCGAGGATCACGAGGGAGAGTTCGACGAGGAGGTCATCGCGGTAGTTGGCGCTGAGGCGACGGTTCATTCCGGAGCCGAGTCCCCACGAGAGCGCCTCGAGGAGGACCGTTCCTGCGTTGGAGTCGTGGCTGCTGATCGCGGCGAGGGCTCGAACGATCTGATCTGCGTCGGTGAGCCGTTCGCGGTCCCGGATGGTCACTACGAGTGCAGCGCCGTTCGGGTAGCGGGCGAGCTCGGGGTGCTGGCGGATCCAGCGGGCGGGGAGTGGGCGATTGTCGAGATGCCGGTACTCGGCGCGGAGCTGCTGTTGGAGGGTGGGCACGGTGTTCCTTCCGTCGACGGTGATGTGCGGTCCACGGTGCGGATTGCTGGTCCCGGTTTCGGTCCCGGTCGTGGTCCCGATGTGCGGATTCGTCTGCGGTTGCCGCCGCCGGGCTGTCCCGGATGTGGTCCCGGATCCAGTCCCAGGTCCTGGTCACGGCCGCCTCTAGCAGGAGCGAGTCGATGAGGCCTGGAGCAGGTCAAGCGACAGGCGGGTCCGGCTTTGAGAGGGTTGTGATCGCGCTCTGTGCGGCCGTGCTCGGTGCGGCCGCGGTCGTGTTCCTCGGGGCGTGGGTGTCCACTCGCGTCACCGGAGGGTCCGTGGATACGGACCCCAGCGGGTGGCTCAACGCCGTGGTCGCGCTGGGCTCCGACCCTTCTGCTCCCTCAGCGGTGTGGGGTTCGAAGGCGACGGGCGTGCCGGGACCGGCGGTCTACTGGCTGTGCACCGGCATCGCTGCGGCTGCTGCGGTGGGCGCGGGCTGGGGGCTCTGGCGTCTCTGGCAGCGGATGTCGCCGGCCAATCGGGAGCGATTCGGTGTGGACACCGATGCCCGTCAGGCCCGACCGGCTGATGTGCGCACCCTGTCGGTTGGTTCGGCGATGCCTCCGTCGGGCCGGTTCTTGCTGGGGGCGATGGCCCCCCGAGGTCCAGTGCTGGCAACCGAGGATCGGGATCGCCATCCGATGTCGGGGCGGCGAGGGCGGCGGCAGGGGTCGAGGGGGTCGGTGGCGTTGATCGGGCCGACACAGGCAGGCAAGACGGCGTTGTTGTCGTCGGGGATGATCGGTTGGGACGGTCCGGTGGTTGCGTTGTCGGTGAAGCGGGACCTGTATGACGTCACCGCGTCGGCCCGCTCGACCCGAGGCGAGGTGGCCGTGTTCGACCCGGGCGCGTCGACGGGGTTGCCGACTGCGCGCTGGACGCCTCTGCGGGGGGTGGCTACCGCGTCGGGCGCGCTGCGTGCAGGACGGGCGCTGGCGGCGGCGATCCCGACGAGCGGGGTACAGGGTGGTGACTACTGGGCTCAGCAGGGTGAGATGTTCGTGTCCGCCTACATGGCTCTTGCCGGGCTCTCGGTCAGGCTCCCTACGCCTGCGGATGGAGCGCCGCGGGAGCGGTTGACGATCCAGACGCTTACGGGGTGGGCGTTTCGTAGCGCGGGGATCACCGATCCGACGATCCACGAGCTGGTGAGCTCAGGCCTCCAGTGCGGCGATCTGGAGACGCAGCGGCTGGCGGAGGCTGCGGCGTTGAAGCTGACCGCGTTGCACAACGAGGATCCGCGTATCCGCGCCTCGATCTACGCCACTGGCCGGATGGCGTTCGAGGCGTGGGGTGAACCGTCAGTGGCGCACTCGGCGTCCATCGACGCCCGTGACTTCTACAACAGCGACCCCATCGGGGACCGTCGGCCTCGGTTCGTGGATCTCGACTGGCTCACCGGCGGGCCGGCTGGGTCGGCGAACACGTTGTACCTGGTAGCCCCTGATACGGAGTTCAAGCGGCTGGCGCCGGTGCTCGGTGGGCTGCTGGGCGACTTCCGTGAGCAGCTCCACGGTTGGGATATCGAGGGGCGACGGCTGGCGAAGCCGTTGCTGGTCGTGATCGATGAGGCTGCGCAGCTCGAGCTGGCGTGGCTTCCCGAGGAGGTGTCCACCATCGCCGGGCTGGGTGGGATGTTCGTCACCTGCTGGCAGTCGAAGGCCCAGATCGACCACCGCTACGGGACACTCGCTGACGCCGTGCTCGGCGGGCACCGCTCGAAGATCGTGTTCACCGGTGTCGATGATCCGGCGACACTCATGTGGCTGCGAACGGTCGGGGGCACCGAGCATGTCGCTCGCCGCTCCTGGTCGGCCGACACCACAGGGGGTCGGCGCACGGTCTCGGAGAGCTCTCAGCGCGAGGACCTGGTCGCTCCTCATGTGGTGCGACAGATGCTTCCGGGTGAGGCGGTGCTGATCCATGGGACGTTGCCGCCGATTCATCTTCGGTCGCTTCGTTGGTGGGAGCACAAGACTCTCCGGGCGCTGGTCCCGGTTGACGATGAGGGCCGTCCGATCGCCCCGACGGGTGGGACCTGCCCGGTCACCGATCAGGCACCAGAGCCCGGTGGGGCCGGCCTCGGTCGCGCGGTCCATGTGGACTCGAGCCGCAACCTCCCCCCGGTCGCCCCGCCGCCGCCCGCAGCCACCGGCCCAGCGGCGTCGCCACCGCGGCCGTCGGGCCCGGCAGCTGCTCCACCGTCAAGCCCACCAGGGGTGGAGGCATCGGCCATGAGCCCTGACGGCTCGGACGCGGACCGAGCGGTCGTCCCGAACCGGTTCGCCAACCACTGCGACAACTGCGGGCAGTGGGTGATGGTCGGGCAAGGCGCGGCCATTCGCCCTGGGGGACGCGACACCGTGGCCTGTCTCACCTGCTTCGACGCACCGCACGTCGGAGAGGCGGTCTGACCAGGGGCCGGGACCGAAACCGGGACCACTTCCGGGAGCGAGCCAGGCAGTGGAATCTCCTGGTCGGGACTGGTTCCGGGACCGAAACCGGGACCGGCGAGGGTCACGGTCACGGCCATGGTGGTCAACCCGAACCCGATCAGCTTCGACAGCGGCCGGGCGGTCAACGCTTGGCTGGACCGGTGGGCCGGTGACCACCTCCGCGACCCGGACGACTGGCAACAGGCACTCGATCTGACGAGGGACTGGTCGGACTACTCGCCCCGCAACCAGCTCCTGCTCGCGTCCTATCGGGCCACCGGTCCAGTGGCCGGGATCGAGACATGGCAACTGGTGCCCTCGAGGGATGGCGCCACCTGCGCCGTCCGGGCCCGGGAGCACGCCCTACCGGTTCGGGTCCCGGTCACCGCCACGGCTGGCGAACCTGACCCGCATCTCGGTGGGGTTCGTCCCACTGCGGCTGCGGTGGCCGGGTGGGAGTGGCGGGGCGTGTTCTGCGTCGAGCAGCTTGTCCGACGTCCCGACCCGACCGCGCTTGCACGGCCAGTACCGGCGCTCTCGGACGCGGCGATCGAGTCTGCGGCAGTGGCAGCGGCACGGCGGACGATGCGAGGCCGGGTGGCTGAGGCCGGCGATCCGCTCGCCGTGCTCACCGCAGCGGTGGAGCGCATGCCTCGCAACTCGAAGCGTGAAGCTCCGAGCGGGATCCTCTCGATCCAAGCAGCCCAGCTGGTGCTGAGCAGGGTCGGCGAGGCCGGTGAAATGCCGCAGTTCGATCCCGGGCCGCTCGAGGTGCGCGAGCGGTGGGAGTCGCTGCTCGATGTGCTCGACGCCGACCGACGAGTCACTGCCGTGATGGGACGCCATCTCGGGCTGGAACTGCTCGCGTCGCCGCTGCCCCGCATGGCCATCGACGACGACCGCGCCGTGCCGGCCCGCCGCCGCAATCGCCTTCCCCGAGCCTCGGTCGAGCAGCTCCCCCTCGGTCGTTGGGTCGAGGTGGGCCCCTACACCCGCGACGAGTGGGCCACCCGAGGAGAGGACGCCAACGGCAAGGGCCTCTACCGGCGTCTCAACGCGACCGCGTACCTGGTCGTCGTCGAACAGGGTGATCATGCCAGCTGGCGCCTGGAGGACACCCGCTCGAAGGTCGGTGCTGGCCGCCTCGACGGTGGCGAGGACCGCGACCTGGCTGCTGCGCAGGCCAGCGCGATCGCCACGTTGGTCGAGCGTTACCCGCAGCTCGCCGCCGGGGTGCCCCGTCGGACTGAGTCTGTCGGGCGGGTTGGGTGGGAGGCGGTGGAGGGACAGGCCGGCGCTTGGCGGCAGGTCCATCACGGGCGTGTCACCTCCTATGTGGTCCCCGATGAGGGGCAATGGCGCGCGCTCGTGCAGCGAGGCCCGAGCCGGGCCCCCGAGGTCGTCGGCTCCCTGAGACCGAGCTGCGATGAGGCGATGGAGGCTGCCACGGCCGCGGGGCGGCGGGCCCTTCGCGAGGTCGTGCTCGAGGTGCGCGTCGATTTCGACGCCGATCTCGCTACCTACGCGGCGTCGCCCGACTACGCCCGAGAAGGGCTGATCGAGCGTGTCAGTCCCCGGCTCGCCGCTGCGGAGCAGTCCGCTCTCGCGGCTAGCCCCGACCCCGCGCAGCTGGCCGAGCTGCTCGGCGCCGCGGGGGTCACCGCGGTCACCACGGTTGCGGTCCTGCACGCCGAAGGCGCACCCCCAGCCGCGGTCGGGCCGCTGCTCCCGATCCTTGGTATCGCACCGGCCGACGCCATCGGAGAGCTTCACCATCGATGGGGGACCTCACGGGTCGAGGCCGCGGAACTCGTCGATGCCACGGCGGCGGAGATGCGCGTCGCTGGCTGTGAACCCGCCGAGATCCTGGCGTGTCGACCTCGCGATGTCCTGAGCGCACTCCCGGCCGATCCCGGTCTGTGGGACCTCGCCGGCGGCACCCTCGCGGCCGACCACTCCCCCGAGGAGGTCGCAGGGTTCTTGGCCAGCCACGCCCCGAACCCCGACTGCTTCGCCGCAGGGCTTGCCGCCGCCGTCGACGAACCAGCCACCGGACTTGATCTGGCCGGCCGGCGAGGCATGCCGGCCGAGGCCATCGCCGCCACCTCGGAGCGCTACGGCCTCTCCCCCGCCGACACCGCCGCTGCGCTCGCCGCCGGCTCGGTCCCTTCACATGTCGCGGTCGCTGCGCTGCACCTTCGTTGTGACGAAGACCCGGTCCTCACCACCCAGATCGCCCGTTCTCAGCTCGGGCTGCGAACCGACACCGTCCTCGAGGCGCTGACCCGTGAGCTCCCACCCGAGGAGCAGATCCACCTCCGAGACCGGCTCCGTGCCGTGGCGCCGCTTAGCAACGACCGGACCGCGCTGATCGCGGCGCACCAGCCCTCTGCGACCACCCCGCCTCGGCGGGTCGAGAAGAGCGAAGCGCGGCGGCTGCTGGAGGCGCTCCCCGAGCCTGACGAGCACCGCCCCGATGACCGACACGGGCTCCTCCTCGACCTGCCCGAACCATTCGCTGTCACCGGACAGTCGCTCCTCGACGCCCTTCCCGCACCGGACCTGTCCCTCTAACCCACGGAGCACAACCGATGGACCCCCAGCTTCTGTTCGACCAGCCCGACGACCGCCCTGCCCCTGCATCGGCCGCTCCGCCGGGCGAACAACGCCCGCAGGAGGTGGAACTGGTCGAGGGCGACGACAGCGACGCCGTGTGGGATCTGACCGAGCGGTTCGTCGAGGATCCCGCCGAGGCCACTGACCGGATGCTCGAGGTGATCGCGGCGGTGGACTTCCTGCGCCGCGGGGACCGGCGCGGGTTCACACTGTGGGCTGCGATCGAAGAGGCCCTGCAGTGGTGGGTCGCGGAGCGAACCGCTCTGCTCGACGGCTACGCCGATGCCGCCCTGGACAGCCCGCGCTTCGATGAGCGCGAGACCTTGCGCTCGACGCTGGTCCGGCTCGTGGCCACTGCCGGTCAGGACGAGCCTGTTCACGTCAGCCACGCGCTCCAGGAAGCGCTCCGGCACTGGAGCATCGCTATGGCCGACCGTCACAACGATGGCCAGCCGTGGCCTGCGCCGGCGCCGCGTCACCAGTACCCGGTGCCGCTGCGTCTGGTCCCCCGGGCCGCCACGGCCACAGGCGAGCCGCCGGACCTCATCGCCTGAGCTTGCGCCGCAGGCGTCGAATGCGTTGGGCGCCCCGGAGGCGGGTCCGGGGCGCCCACACGCGTGTCAGGCCCATCGCTGAGACCGACATGTCGATCGACGGCGGATCGATCGATGCCCGTGACGGTAGACCCACATGCGCGTCGTGGAATCGTCAGCCCGACGGAAATGGGTCCCGAGGCCCAGCCCGACATTGTCGACCGACAGCCTCTCGAGGCCTCCGGCAGGCCGATGAGCGGAACACCACCTCGAGATGGGCACCCGGCGGCGCATCGCCGCGGGGCCCGGCATCACCAGAGGTCCATTCCGAGGGTGTCGCCCTGATCGGGGACGGAGCCGAGGTTCACGGAGAGGTCGTGGGTGACTGTCAGGGTCTGCTCGTGGGCCGGGTCGTCTGGCTGGAGCGGGGCCAGAGCGGCGTCGATCTCGCTGCGTTCGATGACGTGGGGCCAGTGTTCGAGGATCCAGGTCCGGCGGGTGTCTCGGGTGTCGAGTGCGGCTTGGAGCTCGGCGTCGACGTCGAGAAGGGTGGGCTGGCGGCTGTTGCTGGTGAGGGTGTCGATGAGGGTGCGGGTGTCGGGGGGCGCGGTGGCGAGGATGGCGTCGAGGTCGTCTCGACGCTCGAGGAGTTGTTCGGTGGTGCGGGCCAGGTGCTGGGGCTCGACGCGGCCCAGCTGTTCGAGGTGTTCGCCGGCGGCGGTGATCTGGCTGCGGATGCGCTCCCATTCGGGGTGAGCGGGGGTGGGCTCGGTTCCGAGCCCGGGTGTGCGGGTGGGGATGGCGTGGCGGAGCCGGTGGTGGGCGATGGTCTCGACGGTGTCGTCCCACAGGGTCGCGGCGTGGGCGGTGGCGGGGCGTGTCCCGATCTGGTCGGTCAGCCACGCGGGTTGGATGGCACCGAGTCGGCGGGCTTCGCGGGTGACGAGGAGCTGGGCGGCGCGTTCGCATCGAGTGGCATCGCCAGCGGTAACACCGTGCGCGCCGAGATGGCTGTCCCACCGCCCGAGCGTCTCGTCGCGTGCTTGGGCGAGGGTCTCGAGGTGGTGTTGCGCGACCGCCGGGAGGATCCGCGCCGGTGGGAGGTTCCGGTCAACGAGGCGGGTCTCGGTCCATGGGAGGGTGCGTTCGGCGGTCGCGCCCGTGTGGGAGGTGAACCGGACGGTGAGGGTGGCGGTGGTGTCGGCGATGGCGGTGACGGTGCCGATGTTGTGGCGATCGAACGCCTTGATCTGGGTGCCGATGGTGACGTGGCGGGCGGTGTGGGCCGCCCGGTCGACGGCACGCTCCAGCACCTCAGGGTCGATACCGACCGCAGCTGTGGCGGCGAGTTCGATGCTGCGGGCGCGGGCTGCCCGGGCTTCGAGCTCGGCGACGGTGTGGGTGTCGGCGAGGACGGCGACGCGGTCTGCGTCGGGGTCCCGGGTGAGGGCGAACAGCTTGGCTCGCGAGGTCTGGAGTTTGTCGATGAGGTTCTCGAGCGGTTCGTTGGGTTCCTCGCCCTGGAGGGGGATGCCGTGGGTGTGGCGTGTGAGCTCGGCGTCGATCTCGTCGATCTGGGCTTGGGGGATGACGAGGGTGTTCGAGTGGCGGCCGCGGGAAAGTTGTACGTAGGCGGCTTCTCGGTAGAGACCATCGACCCCGACGGCGATGGCGGTGTCCCAGGTGCCGCCTTGGGCGCGATGCGCGGTGACGGCGTACGCGTGGTTGACGAAGCCTTCGCGGAGGTAGTCGGCGGGGACGGTGAAGGTCGCGTCGTCGTTGTCTCGCCGGACCCGGATGGCCCCGCCGGGGGCGGCGGCGACGATGGTGGCGATGTCGCTGTTGCGGACCTGGACGGCATCAGCGGCGGGTTGGGTGAGTCGGGCGTTGCGGCGCAGTACGACTCGGTCTCCGACCACCAGCGACCGCCCGTGCGAGGTGGCGATGGGGGTGTCGAGGTCGAGGATCTGGTGGTCGGCGAGTCGTCGGCGGACGTGGTGGTTGAGCCGGTTGACGGTGTCGTTGGTGCCGGCCATGAGCACGGGTCGTTGGCCGACGTGCAGGGCGTCGAGGTAGCGGTCCACGGCGACGGTGAGCATCGACTCGAGGTCGGGGGTGACGTGCACCCGGTTGTGGGTCCGGTAGGCGGTGACCGCGGCGGGGATCGATCCTGCGCGCAGCTGGGCGAGGGCGTGGTGTTCCCAGGGTTCGATCTGGCGTCGGTTCACGGTCAGTTCGGCGACGCTACGGCAGCGGTCGACCGCGGCGGCGAGGCCGCCGCCGGGTCCGATCTCGGGGAGCTGGTGGTGATCGCCGACGAGGACCACCCGACCGCCAGCGGCGACGGCTCGGGTGATGAGTGGTTCGAGGTCGACGGTGGAGGCCATGGCAGCTTCGTCGATGATCAACACCGTGGCAGGACTTGGTCCGTGGCCGGGGAGGGCCCAGCGACGGGCGAGGGAGTGGAGGGTGGAGGCGTCGATGCCGGTGCCGGCTTCGAGCTCGGCCGCGGCACGCGCAGAGGGAGTCGCGCCTACGGGGGCCATGCCGGCGCCGCGCATCGCAGCGCCAACGGTGGCGAGGGTGTGAGTCTTTCCGGTTCCGGCGGGTCCGATGAGGACCGCGACGGGGTCGGTGGTCGCGCAGATCGCTCTCACCGCCGCGACTTGGTCGGCGCCCAGGGTCCTGGCTGTGGTCAGTGCCTGTTCGAGGTGCTTGGTGGGGATCGGGTGGTGGGTGTCGCGGCGTTCGAAGGTGTCGAGGAGTCGGCGTTCGGTGGCGGCCATCGGTCGCGATGTCCACCGGGCGGTGGTGTCGCCCCGCAGTCTCGGGGCGAGGGCGAGGACCTGCTCTGAGGCGAGCACGGTGGCGGCGACACGGTCGACGGTGGCCACGGTGGCACCGGCCCCGAGGCGGCGGGCGACCGCTTGGTAGAGGTCGGCGACAGTGAAGGTGGCATCGCGGGTCACCAGGTCGGTGCAGAGCAGATCGGCGATCCACCCCTCGACCGAGGTGGTCTGGGCTTGGGTTGAGGGGGCGCCGTCAGCGCCGACGGAGAGCTCGGGAAGAGCCCACGTCTGCGGGTGCCGGGTCTGGATGGGATGGCATTCGGCGATGAGGGCTTCGGCGTGCTCGGGGCCGAAGCCGAGGGTGGCGCCTTCGAGTTTCCAGCCGAGATCGAGGCGCTCGTCTTCCATCTCGGCTTTGCCTCGGCGGGTGGCGAGCACTGCTTGTTGGCGCGATGCGGGGTCGTGGCCGCGGTCGTGGTCGTCGAGCCAGGCGTCGATCTCGGCGGAACGCTTCGAGAACGAATCCAGCACGGCTTGGGGGATCCCGGCGATCTCGGCGACG
Organism: Acidimicrobiales bacterium; assembly: GCA_025455885.1. Classification (NCBI taxonomy): domain Bacteria; kingdom Bacillati; phylum Actinomycetota; class Acidimicrobiia; order Acidimicrobiales; species Acidimicrobiales bacterium. Next base: position 43,390 of record JALOLR010000007.1, on the reverse strand, counting down.
TGACGGCCGGGTCGCCACTGGACTCCGAGCCGCTGGGTGAGCTCGTCTCGTAGCGCAGCTTGGAAGACCTCCCCGGCGGCGCGCTGGAGGCGGTAGAGGTCGGGGTGCACGAACGCTGACCAGCGGCCGTCGGCGCCGCGGACCATGTTCGGGATCAGGACGTGCCAATGCAGCAGCGGATCGCCGGCGCGTGAGGTGCGGTGCCGGAACACTGCGGCGACGAGGTCCGCACCGGGTTCCACACGGATGGCTTTCACCGCCGCGGTCCCGGGGTCGAGGTTGGCGAGGTAGCGACGGTCGTCGCTGCCTCGCCGGACTGCCATCACCTCTCGTTCCAACCAGCCGAGGGTGCCACGCAACGCGGCTTCGCTGGCGTCGATGATGGCCCCTTGGACCCTTGGGTCGTCGCTGATCGCGTAGAGCACCGACGCCGACTTCGGGGCCTTGAAGGTGAGATCGAACCCTGGGACACGACGGGGATGGGGCCGGATCGTCTCGTTGTTCGGGGACAGCCCGCCGGTGCCGGGTTGCATCCCGGCGAGCACAGCTCGGAGGTCATCGCCGGCAACTTCGCCGTCGAGGCCGAGGACGATCGCGCCGGTACCGGCCCACCATCCGGCGGCCTCGCCCGCGCCGGAGTAGTAGTCGTCCAGGGACTGGGCGACACCGGTGAGCTGGTAGGCCTCCGCTCCGACGCGGAGCTTTGCGATCGACAACACGACTCTCACTCCCACCCCTGGGTGGGTGAGGTGTCGCGTGCACACCGGCGGAGCCGGTGATGTTCTGTGTCTCGAGATTGGTGGTGGCTGGTACGCGGGGCGAGTGGTGGAGGGCTCTGACAGCGGGCGGGGCTGTTCTGCGGTGATCGTGGTGGGCTGGGTACTCGCGGGTAGTGGGGCAGGTTCGGTGGAGCTGGTGACTGCGAGGGCGGACGGGGGGGGTGGGCGCGACGGGAGGCATGCGCGGGCGTAGGTGATCAGGGTCGAGGGTTCGCGCTCGCGGGTCTGGTCGATCGTCGGTCCATCACCTGGGTCGGTGTCCACGTCGGGAGGGTCAAGAGGATGGGTCGAGACGCGGTTCGGGACCTGAGGGTGTGGCAGCGGGAGGCGGCGGGCGCGCAGGAGCAGGCGTTGCGGGCCGCCGCGAGGGCCTACCGTCGCATCGAGGTTCTAGATGAGCAGCGAGAGGCGGCGGTCGAGTCGCTGAGCGTGGCGTTGGACGAGCTGGCGACGACTGGTGTCGGCCGGGATCAGGCGGCGGCGTTCCTCGGTGTCGACGTGGCTGCCCTGTCGGCTCGGCGTGTCAGCCGGCGTGGGGCTGCGGTTGCGAGTGACTCAGGAACTCGATCATGACCGGCGAGCAGGGGAAGTGCCGTCGGTGTGGTGTTGCACGGCACCCGGCCCGGAGGGTCGGCCGCGGCACCACGCGCGGTGACGGTCCTCGACCCGTTGCGGGTCGAGGACCGGGGCGCTCAGCGGAGCGCGCCGGCGGGTGCCGGGGCGGGTGGGCGCCCGGCGGTGGTGGTGAGGTGGTCGAGGGCGGCTTGGGCCTTGCTGGTGACGGTGAGCAGGTGACGGGGATCGGCACGCAAGATGCGCAGCCAACCGGCGAGGTAGGCGGCGTGGTCGGGTCGGGTGACTGGTGCGAGCTCGGCTTCGGCGCTCCACAGGGCGGCGCCGAGCTCGGCGACGAGTTCTTCGCCGGCGTAGGCGTCGGAGCCGAACCGGCCGGTGAGGTCGCGGGCGAGCCGGTTGGCGTGGCCGGTCCAGTGGATGTGTTCGTGAGCGGCGGTGGCCCAGAAGTGCGCGGGGTTGTCGAACTGGGCGAGGTCCGGGAGGTGGATGGTGTCGGCGCTGGGCCGGTAGTACGCCCGGTTGCCGCCGAGGTGGACCTGGGCGCCGATGGCGGCGAAGTAGGTCTCCGCGTGGTCGATCCGTGTCTCGTCATCGACGGTGTCGGGTACGGCAGCCGGGTCCGGGTCGAGGCCGTCGACTTGTTCGGCCGCGAACACGGTGAAGGTGCGGGCGACGAGGCGTCGACGCTGGCCGGCGGCGGTGTCGGCGGCGGTGGGTTCTGTGTCGGTCGCGGGGTCGAGGGTCTTCCACAGCACGACGGCGGTGCCCCGTTCGCCGCGTCGGACCTGGGCGCCGTGACGCTGCCAGGCTTTGTAGGTCGCCCACACTCCGGAGGTCCAGCCGCGGTTGTCGGCGGTCATGGCCAGCCAGAGAGCGTTGATGCCGCGGTAGTGGTGGCCGTCGATGCTTCGAGGGGATCCGCCGGCGAGGGTGTGCCATGGCATGTGCCAGTCGCCGGCTCCGGCTTCTATGTCGGCGATGAGCTGGTTGGTGATGGTGGCGTACAGGTCGTCGGGTCGCATGGTCGCTCCGTTGGTGTGGGCCCCGTCGAGTGCGGGGCTTCGCCCTCCGGGCGCTTGGCCCGCCGGCTGAGGGGCGGTGTCAACCCCGAAGGGGCGGAGCCCGCCGGAGCTTGCGAGGGCGGGTTGACACAGTCCCGGCGGCGGGCTCCCACGGCACCCCGCCGTCAGGCGGGCCACGGCACCGGCGGCGGCTCGAGCCGCGGTGCGGTCGCCACCACGGCGGCCGCACCGGCGGGCCGATTACCGATGGCGCTGCTGGTAGAGGTCGCGCAGGTAGCCGGGGAGCTGTTCGAGGTGGCGGCTGGTGAGGGCGGGAAGCGCCATGCGCAGGTAGACCGACTGGGCGTGAGTGGTCACGACGTCGAAGCGTTCGAGGCGGGCGAGGGTGGCGCGCACTCGGCCGTTGGAGTTGCCCATCCCGAAGGTGCGGGCCAGGTCGTCGGTGGTGATCTGGAGGCGGGGCTGGTGCGCGAGGACGGTGGCGAAGCGGTGTGCCATGAGCGTGGCGGTCGGCCCGAGTACCGGTGTCCACCACAGCAACGTCTCGCCGCTGGCCGTCGGGTGGGAGCGCGGATCGTTTTCGATGAGCGGGTCGGGCCACGCCTCGACGACGACGGTCGTGGGTTCATGAGAGTCGGATCGGTGGCGCAGGTCGGGGTGTGCTGCGGGGTGGTTGGCGGTGGTCATGGGTGTCGCTCCAGGACTGGCGGCGTCAGGCCGCATCTCGACCGGCTACGAGGCCGGCGAGCCCGGATTGGGCTCGGCCCTCTGGGCCCGGCCCGGCGGGTGGGGCGCGGTCAAGCCCGAAGGGCCACCGCCCGCCGGAGCTTGCGGAGGCGGGTTGACGGCGACACGCCAGCCGGGCTTCACGTCACCCGGACCGAAGGGCCGGTCACGGCACACCGCGGTGCTGTCAAGTCATGGGCCGATCGGCACAATTCGATCGCCCTGACCGAATCTCACTCTGCGCGCGTGCCTAGGTTGCTGGTGGAACACGGTGACCCTGCTGCGGGGCAGGGCGATTCGATGGCACGTCGGTGGAGGTGACCAGCGCATGACGATCTCGGCTCAGCAGCACTCACCCACGTTGCGTGGCGATGATCGGGCGCTGCTCGAGCTCTCCGATGTGCTCGGCGTCGTGTCAGGCAAGTGGATCCCTGCGTTGCTCTGTGAGCTGGCGGGTGGCCCGAAGCGGAACTTTCAGCTTCGACATGCGACGCGCCCTATCAGCGCCAAGGCGCTGTCGGATTCGCTTCGGCGCCTTGTCCGCGATGGCCTGGTCACGCGGGTCGTGCACGATGACGGCGGTGGACCTGCGGGGCTCGGCTACGCCCTCACCCCGTTCGGCTACGAGGTGGTCGATCTGCTGGCTGTCCTCGACGAGTGGACGCAACGGCACTACCCGACGATGGTGGCGAGCAGGAGCTTGGTCGACGATGAGCTCGAGGTGAGCTGACTAACCACCACTTCACCGAGGTCACCTCGAGGTGATCAGGTTGTCGTTGAGTTCGCGTCAGCGGTCGCGTTTGCTGGGCTCCATGGCGGCGAGGGACAGATCTTCAAACAGCGCCGGGTGGGGACCACTCGCCGCCCTGTGCGTCGTGGTCGCCGGACTGGCTCTGAGCGGGTGCGCATCTGGCGCCGGGACCTCTGCCGCGTCAGCGGCGCCAGAGGTGACGGTGCCAACCGATGACCGGGCTGTTGTGGAGACGGCGTACCGGTCAGCGATCGAAGCGTTCGAGGCGGCCCTCGTTGATCCATCGGTAGCGTCGGGCGGGCTGGAGGCCTGGTGGAGTGGTCCCGCTCTCGCTGCGGTTCGTAGCGAGGTCAACACGTGGGCGGGATTCGGACAGGCGCTTCGCTACCCGGACGGTTCTCAACGGTCGCTCGATGTGTTGTCGGTGTCGGTCGCAGGTGACACCGCCACGGCTACCGCGTGCTTCGTCGACGACGGTCAGGTGGTCGATGTGGCGACCGGGAACGTGCTCAGCAACGAGGTCGCCACCGTGTTGGAGTCAGCGATCCTCCGTCGAGCCGCTGACAGGTGGATGGTGGCCGAGCGTTCGCAGCTGGAGCGCACGGGAGGGGTGACGTCGTGCGCCGGCCGTTGAGACTTCTCATCGCGGTGGCAGCCGTCGGCGTGGTCGTCGGGGCCGGCGGTCGGGCCGGGGCGTCGGGCGCCTCTGCCGGCGGGTACACCGACGGACACGGAGGCGGGGTCAGAGTCGAAGCGCCCGGCGATGGCGGTACACCTGGCGGCACCGGCGGGTCGAGCGGAGCTTCGAACCGCGAGTGTGCCTATTTCGAGGCGGTCGGTGGAGAACCGGCTTATGTGGGGAAACGCATCGTTGATACGAGCGTGCTCGTGCCGGGTACGCCGGTGGTGTTGCAGTGCCGGGATGTCTCGACCGGGGCGATCGTGTACTCGCTGCTGCAGGCCTGGGACCCCGCGACCGCTGTTGCGACGGGACCGACCGCAATTGCGCTCGCGGAGATCGCCGCGAAGTCGTTGAGCGTGCCCGCGCCAGACGTGCGGACCTGGCCCGCGGGCGGGGTGGGTTTGGTGAACCTTCCGGTGTGGCTGCGGGTCGACAACTGGGATCGACACGACGCGTCGGCGTCGGCGGGCGGACTGACAGCGACGGTTGAGGCTGTGCCTGCGCGCTCGATTTGGACCGTGGACGGCGACACGCTCGTGTGCGGCGACGCCGGAACGGTGTGGAGCCCCGGCGTCGATCCTGCGGGATCGTCGTGTTCGTACACGTTCGGTCATAGCTCGGGGGCTGAGCCCGGCGGCCGCTTCGAGGTGCGGGTGGCGGTGGTGTGGCATCTGCGGTGGTCGGCGACCGACGGCCAGGTCGGGGACCTGGGAGAGATCACCAGCCCGGCGTCCGCGTTCGCGGTGCGTGTCGAGGAGTCCCAGGCGCTGGTCGCGCCCGGTTCGAACTGAGAAGGGGAAGGAACGCCGGTGGCATCCACACTTCTGCGAAGGACCGAGGAAGGTCAGGGTCTCGGGCGTCGGCCGGTGGGAATCGACCCGGGCCGCCATCGCCAACGCAGCCTCCCGTTGGCGCTGGTCGCCGTCGGTTGTATGGCGGTGTCGATCGTTGCGTTCGTGGGCCTTCAGTTGTCGTCGTCGGATCGCTCCCCGGTCCTCGTTGTCGCCCGGCCGGTGGCGGCGGGCACGGCGATCGCTGACGAGGACTTGACCGTTGCCCAGGTGTCTGCGGATCCAGCGTTGAATCCCATCCCGCTGTCGGCCAGGAGCTCGGTGCTTGGGCGCACCGCGGCAGTTGATCTGACCCCGGGAACCCTGCTGGTGGATGCGGCGATGGGTCAGGCTCGGGTGCTCGATGCTGGCGAGGCGATCGTCGGGATTGCCGTGACAGCGACGTCCGCACCAACCGGGTCGATGGCGGTCGGCGACCGGGTCCAGTTGGTGGAAACCGCCGCGCCAGGATCCACAGGCGCCGCAGCAGGGTCTGGCCGTGCTGTGTTGGCCGACGGTCGGATCACCGACCTCGGAGGAACATCGACCACGTCGAGCTCGGGAGCGGTGCCGCTTGCTGTCGCGGTACCGGCGGCGGCGGCGCCGTCGATCGCAGCGGCGTCGGCCGGAGGTCGTATCGCTGTGGTGGTGGTGCCGTGAGCGTTCTCGCGCTGGGATCAGCGAAGGGCTCGCCCGGTGTGACCACGGCTGCGATTGCACTGGCAGGCTCGTGGCCGCCGCATCGCGAAGCGCTGCTTGTCGAGGCCGATCGCGCCGGCGGTGATCTCGTCGCCCGCTTCGCGAGTCTCGGGAACGACAACGCCGGGGTGCGCGCTGAACCATCGACTGTGCAGCTCGCGGCCGGGGCCCGTGGCGGCTTGTCGGAGCGTCTGTTGCTCGAGCACCTCCAGCGTCTGCCCGGATCGGGCGAGGTTCGCGCTCTCGTGGCCCCGAGTTCCGCGTATGCGGCAGCGACCGCGCTCAGTTCGCTCGTCGCTGGCGGACTCGCTGAGTGCCTGAGCGGGCTGAGCGGTCTGGATGTGTTGGTCGATGTCGGCCGTCTCGACGTTGACTCGGTCGGGACGGAGCTGGTTCGCGCTGTGGGCGAGGTGGTGTTGGTGACACGCCCACTGGTGACCAGCGTCGTGCATACCCGGGATTTGGCGGCCTCGCTGCGCCAACTCGGCGTACGGGTGTCACTGCTGATCGTCGGGGACTCGCCCTACTCCCCGGCCGAGGTGGGCCACGCCGTCGGCGGGCTTGCGGTGATCGGTGTGCTGGCCGACGACCCCGCTGGTGCTGCCGCGCTCGACGGGACCGCCAGAACCCCCAAAGTCTGGGCTCGAAGCCGTCTCGTGCGCAGCGCCGCTGCGGTGGCTGACCGGCTGACCGTCGACCAACGCCCACCGGAGGAGTCAGCGGGCCCAGCGCTCACGACTCTGGCCGTGCCGTCGCCAGTCGAGTTCTCCGGGGCAGCGCGGTGACGGTGTCGGAGGTGACTCAGGGCCGGACTGCGCGGGTTCGTTCCGCAGTGGACGAGCTGCGAACGAGCGGCGTCGGCGACGAAGTTGCCGGTTGGCGGGAAAACGCTCTGGCTGCCGGCCAGACGGTGACCGGGGATGACCAGCGACAATTCGCCCTGTCGGTGATCCACCGGCGACTGCGCCGCGTCGCCGAGCGAGACATCGCCAACGGCGTCGGCGCGTTCACAGCCGCGGAGGACGACGAGATCGCCCAGGCGGTGCTCGATGACATGTTCGGCGCCGGCATGTTGGATCGCCTGCTGGCTGATCCGATGGTGGAGAACATCGACGCTGTCGGCTGTGATCGGGTGTGGGTCTCCTATGCCGACGGTCGCAAGGAGCTCGGCCCGCAGCTGTGGCGCACCGACGCCGAGATGATCGAGCACCTCCGCCGTCTCGGTGCCCGCACCGGGCAGAGCGAACGGCGCTTCGACCACGCGTCGGTCGACTTGAACCTGCAGCTTGCGTCGGGAGCTCGGCTGTTCGCGGTGATGGCCGTGACTGAACGACCGTGTGTGTCGGTCCGTCGCCACCGCAAGGCCACGGCGTCGCTCGACGAGCTGCGCGGCGGCGGCACCTTCGATCGGCGGCTTGAGGAGTTTCTGATCGCGGCGGTCCGGGCCCGGTTGAACGTCCTTGTAGCCGGGGGAACCAACGCGGGCAAGACCACGCTGTTGCGGGCCCTGTTAGCCCAGACCGACCCTGCCGAGCGGCTCATCACCATCGAGGACAACCGCGAGCTCAACCTCCCGGCATGCGCCCCCGGGCATCTCGATCTCGTCGAGATGGAAGCCCGGGAGCCCAACACCGAGGGGGAGGGCGCGGTGACCATGGCGGACCTGGTGCGCATGGGCCTGCGCATGAACCCATCAAGGGTGATCGTCGGGGAGGTCCGAGGGGCCGAGGTGATCCCGATGCTCAACGCGATGTCCCAGGGCAACGACGGATCGATGTGCACGATCCACGCCTCCTCGAGCGACGGGGTCTTCGACCGGATCGCCGCGTACTGCATCCAGGCCCCTGAACGGCTCGATCGCATCGCAGCCAACCTCCTCGCGGCGAACGCTGTCGACCTGGTCGTCTTCGTGGCCCAGGCCCTGACCTCAGACGGTCCCGTGCGGCGGGTGACATCGGTGCGCGAGGTCGTCGGCGCGGATGACCACCTTGTGGTGACCAACGAGATCTTCCGCCTTGACTCTCGTGAGCAGGCGGCAGTTCCGACGGGAGTCCCATTGCGGCCCGACACCGCGCAACGGCTTCGCGCCGTCGGCTACGCGTGGGTTCCCGCCACGAGCGGACCGATGTCGTGATGGTGTGGTTAGCCGCGCTGTGCGGCGCGATCTTCGGTCTCGGAGCGTTCGCGTTCCTACGAGCCATCCGCGGTGCCGGCCCCGAAGTTGCGGCCCACGTCGGCCGGCATCGGTCTGGGGCCGCCGGTCGGGGCGGACGCGTGGATCGTGTCGGGCTGCGGTTCGGGTTGGCGCTTGTCGCCGGTAGTGCCGCTGCGATCGTGACTGGCTGGCCCGTCGGCGTGGCGCTCGCCGCCGCAGGGGGCCTCTGGGCACCCTCAGCAATCGACGCCCGGGCCCGACGCGGGGTCGCACAGGCCCGGCTCGAAGCGATCGCGACCTGGACCGAGCAGCTGCGCGACGTCGTAGCCGCCGCCGCAGGTCTGGAGCAGGCGGTCATCGCCACCGCCACCTTCGCACCAGCCGCGATCCGTGACGAGGTCGACGGACTGGCCGCGTCACTGAAGGCCGGGACCTCACCACGAACCGCTCTGCGTCGCTTTGCCGACCTCGTGAATGATCCGGCGGGTGACCTGGTCGTCGCCGCGCTGATCCTGGCGGCCGAGGGTTCGCCGCGTCAGCTGGCTGATCTGCTGGGTCGGCTGGCGTCGAGCAGCCGTGACACCGTGCGGATGCGGCTACGGGTCGAAACCGGGCGGGCCCGAACCCGCAGCTCGGTGAAGCTCGTCACCTCGATCACTGTGGCGTTCTCGGTTGGGATCGTCGTGTTCAACCCGGCCTACGTCGACGCGTACCAGGGGTTCGTCGGCCAGGTCGTCCTGGGGGCCGTCGCCGCGTTCTTCGTCGGGGCCTACTGGTGGCTCGCCCACACCTCTCGCGAGCCCATCCACGGCCGGTTCCTCACCACCGGGGCCCGTACCGGGGAGACGGTCCGATGAACGGGCTGTGGCTCACAGTGGCTCTGGGTGGAGCGGTCGGACTGTTCGCGACAGTGGCGTGGCGCTCGGTCGTTGGAGTCGCTCCACCGTTGGGGTCCCTTCTCGAGCGGATCGACCAGCCCGCCGTCGTAGCGGACCGGCTCGAGGCCACCGGCTGGAAGCAGCGCCTCGGGCGTCGAGCGCGTTCCACGTTCGCTGCATGGGGTCTGCGCGACGACCGTCGGAGCGCGGATGCCCGGATGGCACAGGTGGACCTCAATCTTCACGCCACCTCGAAGGTTCTCTGCGCAGTCATGCCGCCGCTGTTCGCAGCGGCGGCGGCCGCGCTCTGCGGGTTGGGAGGGATCGCCGTACCGGGGCCGGTGCTCGCCGTCGCCGCCGTCGGAGGCGCGATCGCAGGGTTCGTTGCTCCCGATCTTGGGCTGCGACGTCGCGCCCTCGAACGGCGCCGGGAGTTCACACTCGCGTTTGGCGCGTACCTCGATCTGGTGGCGATCAGTCTCGCCGGGGGCATGGGAACCGAGGCCGCGCTGACCGAAGCAGCCCGGATCGGGGACTCGTGGGTGTTCCACACGCTGCGCCGCACCATTGATGTCGCCCAGATCGACGGCACCACGATCTGGACGGGCCTGGGACGCCTCGGTGACGAGCTTCAGGTCCCGGCTGTCGTCGAGCTCGCCGCCAGCGTCGCCCTCGCCGGCACCGAGGGCGCCAAAGTCCGCCACACCATCGCCGTGAAAGCCGACGGACTCCGAGCCGCCGAACTCGCCGAAGCCGAGTCCCGAGCCCACGCCGCGACCGAACGCATGGCCATCCCAACCGCCATGTTGCTGTTCGGGTTCGTGCTGCTCATCGGCTTTCCCGCCGTGACCACCGTGCTCGGCGGCCTCTGAGCGCCCACCGATACCCGCAGCCCCATCGTGGGCTGCACCACCCGAAAGGACACGTCAATGTCGTTCGAGATCCAGTACCTGCTCTGCCACGTCGACCGCCTCACCCGCCGGCTCCACGCGCCACGCTCGCCGCGGGGGTCCGGGGAGAGAGGGGCAATGACGACCGAGGCGGTGATCGTGATCGCCGGGCTCGCCGCCCTCGCTCTCGCGGTGGTGGCCATCATCGTCGCCAAGGTGACCGCCAAGGCCAACTCCATCCCCACCAGCTGAACCACACCATGAGCCGCGATTGCGACCACCTCCCGGGCGATCGGTGCAACGGCGACCGAGGAGCGGCCGCCACCGAGGTGGCCATCGCGATGCCGATGCTGTTGGTGCTGGTGCTTGTCTCGGTGCACCTTGCGCTGTGGTTCCATGCCCGGCAGATCGTGACCGCAGCAGCACAAGAAGCCGCCCGCTCCGCTCGCGCCTATGACGCGGCCGACTCTGATGGCTACGCGCGAGCCGAGCAGATCCTCACCGGGCTCGGCACCCGGTCGGTCACGAGCCCCACCGTGGCCGTCACCCGTGGCGGAGGGATCGTCACTGCGACGGTCACTGGTCATTCCCCCGTAGTGATCCCAGGGCTCGTGCTTGACGTGTCCGCCACCAGCCGCTCCCCGATCGAGGAATTCACCCCATGAGCCGACCCGTCCAACGAGATCGGGGGTCGGTGACCACCGAGATGGTGCTTGTCGTCCCCATCGCCATCGCGTTGCTGTGTCTCGTGGCGTTCGTAGGGCGAACCACCACTACCCGCCAGATCCTCGATGGGGCCGCCCGCGACGCCTCCCGTGCCGCCAGCCAGCAACGCGACCCCACCTCGGCCCGGCTAGCAGCGCTCGACAGCGCCACGTCGACGATCACACAGTCCGGGCTCCGCTGCGCGTCCACGAGCATCGAGCTCGACACCGACCGGTTCGCACCCGGAGGGCAGGTCACCGCACACGTTGCCTGCGAGGTGAGCCTCCGCGACCTCGGTCTGCTCGCACTACCGGGCAGTCGTCGTGTCACCGCCGCCGCGAGCTCCGTTCTCGACACTTACCGGGCGACCCGATGATCCCTCGGCCCCTGGTTCGAAGCCGCTGGCGGGAGCGAGGCTCGGCGACGGTGTGGATGGTGTTCGGGACCGTGATCGTCCTCGCCGTTGCCGGGCTCGTGTACGACGGTGGCGGCCTCATCGCCGCCAAGCGACAGGCGATCAACAACGCGGAGGAGGCCGCCCGCGCCGGCGCCCAGGCCATCGACACCAACACGCTGATGGCGACCGGCACCGTTCAGCTCGACCCCACCGCTGCGGTGGGGCGCGCCGAAGCGTTCCTCGCGGCGAACGGCTTGACCGGGACCGCCACCGCGACCACGTCGTCGGTGAACGTGACCGTCACCCAACACCAGACACTGGCGTTCCTTCACAGTCTCGGCGTCAGCGACAGAACCATCACCGGGACCGCCACCGCCCAACCCCACCACGACCTCGCCAGGAGCTGACCATGCCCCGCCCCGTCCATCCCCGAGCGGTGGCCTCTGCTGTCGCCCAACTCATCTGGGGCGTTGCGCTCATCGCCGGACTGCCGGTGATCCTCGCCGCCGGCTTCGGATGGCCGCTTCCCGCACAGGTCCCCTCGTGGAGCCAGATCAGTTCCACTCCCCTGCGGTTCGTGGATCCCACGGTCATCGTCAACGCATTCGTGTGTGTTGCGTGGGTGACGTGGATCATCCTCACCGCCTACACCGTCCTCGGGCTCATCGACACCATCCGAGGCATCCCGCGACGCCACCATCGCATCAGCCCGCTCGCGGCCGTCGCAGGGAAGATCGTCGCGTCGGTGCTGCTGCTTGCCGCGCTCACCCGGCCCGTCACCGTCGCAGCGCTCCCGACCCCACCAGCAGGCGCCAGCCTCACTCTCGACGACCAGCCGCCGCCCAAGACGATCCCGGCGGACACACCCATCGGCGAGGCGATCACACCGACGGCGATCCCCCGATCTGAAGACACCGCCGTTGGTGACCCGGTATACGTCGTACAGCGCGGCGACACGCTGTGGGACATCGCCGAACGACACCTCGGCGACCCATTCCGCTGGCACGAGATCAGAGATCTCAACCCTCAGCTCATCGTGAACCCGAGCCTCATCTGCACCGGATGGCAACTCACCCTCCCCCACGACGCCAACCTCCCCACCCCCGAAGAGCAGGCTCCGGTCGCACCGCTCGAACCACCAGCTCCCGGCGACGCGCCGTCCGCCCCGCCGGCCTCTGTCGGCCCGGCCCCGACCACCAGTAGCTCCTCACCCGCCGCCGCCCCGGTCACCGACCCCGCACCACTGTCAGACCCAACCGGCGAGAGCTCTTCTGCCACAAGCCTTGCGTTCAACATCGCAGGGTTGGCCGGAGCCACCGTCCTCGCCACCGGGCTCCTCGCTGCCCTGCGGCGCCAGCGCCGACAACGACGTCCAGGGCCCCTCCCCTTCTCCGACGCGACCGACCTCGAGCGGGAACTGGTCGCTGCCTCCGATCTCCCACTGGTCCGCTGGGTCGGTCAGGAACTGGCCGCCCTCGGCGAACTGCTCGCCGGACATGGCCCTTGCGGCGTACCGGTCGCGGTCGAGTTCAGCGAGTCCACCGGGATCGAGCTCCTGTGGGACCAGCCCGCCGAGGATCCCCCGCCCCCGTGGACGGGCGAACCCGGAGGATGGTCCTGGCAACTCCCCTATCACCCTGGTGCCCCGGTCCCGGTCGCCGAGTACCCATCGGTACTGCCTGGTCTGGTCACGATCGGACGGCGCGAGGGCCGACAGCTGATGGTCAACCTCGAAGCACTCGGCGCCGTAGCTCTGGTCGGCGATCCTGAGGCAACAAGGGACCTGCATCGGGCGATGCTGCTCGAGCTGGCCACGAGCCACGAGATCGCTCAGGCACGGGTGATTCCTGTCGACCCGAGTTCCGATCTGCGCCTCGACGATGATCTCGGCATCGCCGCTCTCCCCATCGACGAGGCACTCGATCATCTCGCTGCAGCAGTCACCGAAGCCGACAGGCTGTTGGATCGGGTCGGATGCTCCACGACGTTTGGCTATCGCACGTTCGCTTCCCCGGTGCTGCCCCTAGAGGTCACCGTCATAGCCGGCCGATCCGACGTCGCCGACCTGGTTGACTGCGCGCTCACCCTGCCTGCCCACCGGGCGGCCGCGATGGTGCTGCTCGGCCGAGCCAACAGCATCGAGAACCGCATCGTCCTCGTCCAAGACGGGACGGCGAGGCTCGAACCGCTCGGGATCGCCTTCACGCCGACGGGCCTCAGCGCCGACACCGGCGCCGCACTGACCGCCCTGCTCACCCCCAGCACCCACGAGACCAAGGAAGGGCGCCCGTCCAACGATGGACACGGCGGGGCGCTGCACCCGTGGTGGCTCGACACCGACGCCGCCGCGTCCGCTGTGGGGCCACACGACGTAACCAACCTCCATGACAGCCCGATGGGCGCTCTCAACCGGATCGACAGCGGCTCAGGCCTAATGGGCGAGGTCGCGGAGCTGCCACTCCCGGAGATCCCGGCGTTCCGGATGATGGTCAAGGTGCTCGGTCATCCGCGTCTCGTCGGTGGCCCTGCGGTTGGTCGCCGCGAGCTCGCCGTGATCGCTCTTGTGGCGTGCTCTGCGCGGCCGGTGACCCACGAGCAGGTCCAAGACGCCATCTGGGGGTCGAGTCCGGTCACCCAGAAGACGGTGTTCAACCTCATCGGATCATCCCGATCCGCTCTCGGGTCGTGGGATGGGGAACCGGTGTTGAGTTCGGCTACCAGACCGGACAACTCGATCGCGCTGCACCGCGATGTCGGCACCGATCTCCGGCTGCTGCGAGCCCTGGTTCACCGCGCAGAGCTCTCGGCGTCTACCGAGGCGATGCGCCTGCTCGTTGACGCCTTGGAACTTGTCGAGGGTCCGCCGTTCGACGCGGCCGGCTACGACTGGGCCATCACCGATCAGATCGTGAGCGAAGCGGAGCATCTCATCGAGCACGCGGCGGTCATGGCCGCTGAGCTCGCCGTGGACGGAGGCGACCTCAACCGCGCCCGATGGGCGATCGTTCAGGGCCTGCGCGCGATCCCGGGCGATGAGTCCCTCTACCGGTTGCGGATGAAGGTCGAAGACGCAGCCGGGAACCCTGCAGGGGTGCGACGAGCCTTCGACGAGCTCGACGCGCACCTCGAGGCGTTCGGCCTCGGTCCCTCCCCGGCAACATTGGAGCTGCTGGCCGAGTTGACCGCCGGACCCAACAGCCGGGCACCCCGAGATTCGGCTCCGTCGATGGCGTTCATCGACGCGGCTCAGTAGGTGCACCCGGTGCTCGCCAACGAGGCCAGGTCGATTCCTGCGCCTCGCAGGACAAGTGAGCCGATCAACGCCTGGGGGCAGCGGGCGCGACCGGACGCGCTGATGCCCAGATGGAGGTGGGGTCCGGTGCTGTTGCCGCTGTTGCCGCTGGTGAGGATCTGCTGACCGGGCTCGACCCGATCGCCGACACCGACGTTGAGCGCGCTGCCATGGCAGTAGGTCCAGGTGACGCCGTCGCTGTCGCTGATGGTGACGCCGAGACCGCACGCGACACAGCCCGTTTGGCTGTAGCAGTTGTGGGGGTTTGTAGAGAGGGCGGTAACGGTGCCGGCGCGCATCGCGAAGATCGGTGTGCCGGTGGGGATGGCCCAATCCCAGGCGGGGTAGTCGTGATGGGGGTTGTCGAACTGATCGGCCGTTTGCTCGAGCAGGTCCCGGGGTCCGGGCAGCGACCACCCGCCGGGCAGGACTGCGCCGACCACGCCAATGCACTCTGACGGCGTGGATCGGTCGGGCGCGGTGGCGCCGTGTGGGTCCGGTCCGATGAGGGTCTGGTAGGTCGCCATCCACCGGATTTGATACTGGCGGGGCGTGAGCCGATTCCCTGCTCCCGGGGCGGGGACGGTGTCCCATTCTGGGGAGCCCGGTGCGGGGACGTGACCCAGATACCAGGCGACGGGCACCGCGGTGACGTCCCCAGCGTTGGCGGCGAGAATCGTGGCGATCAGCTCGGCAGCCTTGACGTCCTGCACCTCGGGCGGGGCGAGCCAAGCACGTGGGTAACCGTCGTAGCCGGCCCAGCTGGAGTCGAGGAACTGATAGGCCCCCGACGCGCTCGAGCCCGGAGCTCGTGCGGTGTAGTCGCCGCCAGATTCGAGCTCGCGGATCGTGGCGGCGATCGGTTCGACCTGGGCGCCCACGACCCCACACGCGCTGGCAGAGCGGCTTGTTGCGAGGACTGCCGGTAGGACCGCGAGACCGAGCATGCCGGCCAGGACGGCGCCACCAAGGGCGTAGGTGCGAAGGCGCATACCTCCTTCTCCACCGCTATCGACGGCGAGCGTCGCGGAGAAGTTCCTCGCCAGGGCGCGACGCGGGCGCCTCCGCGGGGTGGGTGGTAGGGGCAACAGCGCACACCAGCGGGGTGGGCCTGGGTTCCGAGGGAGGCGCCATGACAGACGGTGTGAAGCGGTGGGTTGTTGCCATCGCGACGATGACGGTGACGGTGGTCGTGACCGCGTCGACGGCGTTCGCCCAGGTTCCGGATCCGGCCCCGGATGGTTCGATGCCCGGTGCGGCGCTGGTGGGCTCGCTGCTCGGGTGGCTCAAGTGGGGTGCCCTGGCGGCTGCGGTCGGTGGGATCCTCGGCGGGGGCATCGCGGTCGGCGTCGGTCACTTCGGGAACAACTACGGGGCGGCCTCCGCTGGCCGTAAGTGGGTTCTCGGTGGGGTTGGTGCGGCCGCGTTGGCGGGCTTGGCGCACACGTTCGCGACCCAGGTCTACAACGCGACATGACGGACCGGTCCGCCAAGAAGCTCGCCGCGGTGGTGCTTGCGGCGTTCGTTTCGATCGCCGCCGCAGGATGCCTGAGCCGGACCTCCGACCATCCCCGATCGTCCGACCTCGCCAGCGTCCAGACCGATGACGGGTCGGGTGACTCTTCGATCAGTGCCGCTGGGACCGCACCGTCGGTTCCGGCCGGTGGGGGCCGGGTCGAGCATGGTGTGCCGGTTGGCTGGTCCTTGGACCAGGTCGGCGCAGAAGCAGCCGCAGCGGCCTATGTGCGCTCGACGGCGCTGATCGCCCGGTCGGGCCCGTTGAGTCGCCGCGACGCGGTCCTGACGATGGCGACCTCGTCGTACGGGCCCGAGATGGTGGCCGCGGTGAACCAGGAGCTCGACGGTCTCACCGTCGGCACCGAAGGCCGCTCGGTCGCTCCCGGCGAGCTCGTGTGGAGCGAGTACCCGCTGACGGTCACCTCGACCATGACCTCGACCACGCGCGCCGACGTGCGGGTGTGGTCAGTTCTGATCGTTGGCATCAAGGGCGGGTCCGTGGCCCGCCAGGTGTGGCGCACCTCGACTCTCACTCTCGAGGTCGAGCACGGTGACTGGAAGGTTGCTGACTGGGTCGACGCGACCGGTCCGTCCCCCGTCGCTCTCAACGACACCGATATCGCGTCGGTCACTGACCTGGGCGACGTCACCTCCTGGGCGACTGTCGGAGCCGGGTCGTGATCCCCCACCTTCCCGGGGTCAGCGATTTATTCGGCTGGGTGATCGATTCCGCGTCGTCGTCGATCTTCGACGGGATCGTGTCGTGGATGGCCCGGGGTCTCGCCGTGCTGATCGAGTGGATCTGGACCACGCTCGACACCGCCACGACCCCGAGACTCACCGAGGCGTGGTTCACGACTGAGCTGATGGGTCCGATCTCGCAGCTCGCACTCGGCGTCGTCGTCGCGCTGATGCTCGCGTCAGGAATCCACGCTGCGCTCGCCGGGCGCCCAGAACAGATCTTCGACGCGTTCAAGCAGGCGGCGTGGAGTCTCGTCGCCACCGCGCTGTCGATCACGGTGATCGATCTGATGCTCGGCGTCGTCGATCAGGCCGCTGGCGGGATCTGGGCGACGGTGCGGCCGGATCTCCAGCGACTCCTCGAAGACGTCATCTCGATCGTGGGCGCGTCGTCCGTTCTCGACATGGGGTTCCTCGCGGTCCTGATGATGCTCCTGCTCTACCTGGCGTTGATCGGTCTTGCCACGGCGTTGGCCATGCGCAACGCCCTGATCTACGTGACTGCGCTGCTCGCTCCGCTGGTGTTCGCGTCGTCGGTCCTGCCGTTGTTTCGCGACTCGGCGCGCAAGATCGTGCACCTCGGCGTCGCGTTGGTGGTGTCGAAGCTGGCGATCGTCGCCACCCTCGCCCTGGCGGTGAAGATGATGGCCAACGCCACCAACCTCACCTCCAGCGGCGACTCGCTCCAGAACGGGGTCGCGTCGCTCGGTGTGCTGTTCGCCGGCATCGTGTGCTTCGCGGTCGCGTCGTTCACCCCGGTCGTGCTCTACAAGCTCATGCCAACCGTCGAAGGGGCCATGATCGGAGCCGGTGTCGCCTCCGGTTGGGGTCGCAGCGCGATGACGGGCATGTACGCCGCGTCCAGCGCCAAGAACCTGGGAGGCGGCCTCGCCAAGCTCGCCTCCAACCCGGTACCCAGCTCGAACTCCGATGCGGGCGACACGGCTGGTGTGAACGCAGGGGCCGCCCCGGTCGCCGGCGCCGACACGACCTCGGCGCAGAGCGCGGCTGGCGGCGCTGGGGCCGCAGCCGCGGGAGGCGGAACCGCTGGCGGCGGCGCGATCGCAGCGCCGGTGATGGTGACCAAGGAGGTCGCGGACACCATCAAGAGCACCGGTGAGCAGGTCGGCCATGCCACGGATGCCACGCTCGATGCTGCGGCGCAGCGCCACCCGTCGGCCCGCACAGCTTCGATGCCGGCCGGCCAATCCGAGGCGGGGTCGGGTTCGGGTGACTCGCTGGCGTCGGAACCGATCGCAGACCTGGAGGATCGGTGATGGCCCGCTCCTACCGGTTCGCGGACTCGTCCCGACCTGGGTTGCTGCTCGGACTCTCGGGACGCCAATCCGTGCCCCTGATTCTCGGCGTGGTGTCGATGGCCCTCATCCTGCAGACCACCACCCCGCCGCTCGTCGCGGTCGTGGGCCCGGCGGTCGGTGTCGTGGTGGCGTTCGGTCGATTCCGTGGTGCCCCACTTGGTGAGATCGCCGCCCCCGGCGCCGGGTTGTGGTGGGCCCGACGCCGAGGGAGTACCCCGTGGGTTCGGAGGTCCCTCGTGGCCGCCGGGGGCCGACACAGCAGATCCGGTGAGGTTCCTCGCGAGCTCGAAGGACTCGAACTGCTTGACGTGCCCTCGACCTGGGGATCACTGCCATTCACGCTCGGTGTCATTCACGACGTTCGGACCGGGACGGTAACCGCGGTTGCCGGCGCCCAGGCTGAAGGGTTCTGCCTCTCAGGCCTTGACGAGCAGGACACGGTGCTGGCGGGGTGGGGTGCAGCGTTGGCGCCGTTCGCACGGGAACGCACACCGGTGGCGCGGGTGAGCTGGCAGGAGTGGGCGCATCCGATCGGCGTCGACGCTCACCGAGGATTCCTGGACGAACACGACGTGCCCGGCCGCATCAGCGAACCAGTCGTGGCCGACTACGTCGCCCATGTCGAAGCCCAGGCGGCCACGAGCGTTGTGCATCAGACGTTGTTGAGCGTCACTGTCGCTCTGCGCCGGGTCCGTCGCCGCCGGGCCGTCTCAACGCTCGACGCCGCGGTCGAGGTGCTGGTCGACGAGCTGCGGCTGTTCGCCGAACGCCTCGGCGCCGCGGGGATCACCGTCGCGACGCCGCTCGGTTCGGGTGAGCTCGCCGCGACGGTTCGAACCCGGTCGGATCCGACCAGGGCAGCCGCGGTTGCGACGGTCTCGTCGTCGCTGGCCGCGGCCGCGGGCAGGCGCAGCGTGGAGTGGGGGCCCATGGCGACAGAGCAGTCGTGGGGACATGTCCGGGTCGACGGTTCGTTCCACCGGTCTTTCCGGGTGGCGTCGTGGCCGATGCTCCCGGTGGGCGCGGACTGGCTCGCACCGCTTGTCGCCAGCTCCGGGGGGACGAGGACCGTCACGGTGGTGTTCGAACCGGTCGCCACCTCGCGGGCGGCTCGGCTGGCCGATCGGGAGGTCATGAGCCGAGAGGCCGACGCGGAGATGAAGGAACGACGGGGCTTTCGGGTTTCGGAGCGGGACCGCAAGCGCATCGAGGACGTCCGGCGCCGCGAGACCGAGCTGACCCAAGGGCATCCGGAGTTCCGTTTCGTGGGCCTGGTCGATGTCTGCGCCGTCGATCTCGATTGCCTGGATGACGCGTGCGCCGCGATTGAGCAGGACGCTGCGCAGTCGCTGATCGATCTTCGGCCGCTGGAAGCACGCCATCAGCTCGGCTGGGTCGCCAGCCTCCCGCTCGGGCGCAGCGTGACCTCAGAGAGGAGCCTGACATGAGCCCCACGCGATCGCTTCGTGAAGGACGCGACAACCCTCCCCCCGCGAGTCCACGGGACCAGGGTCCGGGTTGGAGCACTGACCTTGGTGGCCTTCGCGTCGACTGGCACCGATCGACGATGGCCAACCTGCGATCGCTGTACCCGTTTCACACCGACGCAGGGTTCGGTCACCGCGGGCCCTACATGGGGGTCTCGGTCACCGGAGGAATGAGCGCATTTCATTTCGACCCGTTCGAGCTCTACGGAACCGTTCTCACCAACCCCAACGTGATCGTGGTGGGTGAGGTCGGCTCAGGGAAGAGCTCGACGGTCAAGGCGTTCTTGGCCCGTTCGATCGCGGTGTACGGCCATCGGCGGTTCCTGGCCGTGATCGACCCCAAGGGCGAGTACCGGCCCCTGGCCCACGCTCTCGGGATCCCGGTGGTCAAGCTCCACCCCGGGGGATCGGCCCGACTGAACCCGATGGACCCGCGGCCCGGCGCTGATCCCGCCGATGTGCTGGCCCGTCAGTCCCTCGCCGCCGGGCTCGTGACCGCAGTGCTCGGCCGAACCCTTGACCCCACCGAGGATGCCCTCCTCGGCTGGGCCATCCACTCCCTCGGCCAGACCGGCCGAGGGTTCACCCTCGCCGATGCCATCGAAGCGATCCGCAGCCCCGCCGACGATCTCATCGAGCTCGCCAGATCCACTCCCCTCGAGCTTTCTCAGGCCGCGGCCCCCGTGGTGTTCGCGCTCGACAAGCTCATCCACCGATCCCTGCGCGGCATGTTCGACGGGTCGACCACGGTCTCGGTCGACTGGGCCGACGGCCCCGGGATCGTGATCGATCTCTCGGCGGTGTACTCCGACCGAGACGCGCTTCCGCTGGTGATGATGGCCGCCACCCACTGGCTCACCGCCGTGTTGCAGCGGCGAAGCGAACGACGTGTCATCCAGGTCATCGACGAGGCGTGGGCCGCCGTGCTCCACGGTGCCCGACACTTCCAGTCCTCGCTCAAGCTCGCGCGCACCTACGGGGTCTCGACGTGGCTCATCTGCCACCGACCCTCCGACCTCACCGCCCAAGCCGACGACGGCACCGCGGACGCCAAGATCGCCGCCGGGCTCCTCGCAGACATCCAGACCCGGATCCTGCTTCGCCAACCGAGCGACCAACTCCACATGGCCGCAGACCTGTTCGGACTGAACGAACGCGAGACCAGCCTCTTGGGCCAACTCGTACGGGGTCGTGCGCTCTGGCGGCTACAGCAACGCGGCGCAGTCGTGCACAACGTGATGTCCACCAGCGAACGACGCCTGTTCGACACCGACGCCGCCATGGCCACCTGAGGCCGGGCTCCATGCACGCACGCACCCGGACACGCTGGACCATCACCGACGTCCTCGACCGCACCGACCTCGCGGGCTTGCTCGACGACTACAGCCCAGCGGAAGGGCAAGGCCACCGACGGCGCTGGCACTGCCCGGTCCCCGACCACCATGACCACCACGCGTCAGTCACCATGGCGACCGACGCCCATGGCCATGAGCGCTGGCGGTGCTGGTCTGGGGACGACACCCACCGCGGTGACGCCATCGATCTCGTCATGATCACTCAGCGCACCGACCGCGCCGCAGCGATCGAGCACCTCGCCCAACGGGCCGGCATATGCCTCGATGAGCCCCTTCCCGCGCCCCGACCGCGCCCCGTGCCTACCCGCCCAGTAGGTCCGGTCCCGCTGCACGAGTCAGTTCATCGCTACGTCGCGGCATGCGAGAACGTGCTGTGGTCACGCTCCGGACAACCCGTACGGGCATGGCTGCACGAGCGCGGTCTCAACGACGAGACACTGCGGGCGAACAGAGTCGGCGCCGATCCTGGACGAAGGCTGATGCAACGCCCCGGCGGCCTTCCCGTCGGTCGTTCACCCGCCGCGACCTTCCCCGCACTGACACCCACCGGGGCTGTCGCGTACGTCCAGACCCGCTACCTCGAGCCGGCCGGAGGACCGAAGTACGAGAACCCCGCGAGCAGACTCGGCACGAACCCGCGCCTCGCCTGGACAACTCCAGCGCAGTCAAGCGGGAGCAAGCGGCTCCTCGTGTGCGAAGGGATTCCTGACGCGCTCACCGCCGCCCAACAGGATCTCCGCTCCGTGGCAGTCCTCGGAGCCCAGGCGCCTGACGCCCGAGTTGCCGACACCCTCGTCGAGCACTGCGCCGGCCAGGGACTCCAGCTCGTCGCGGTCATAGACAACGACGATGCCGGTCGAGCCTGGGGCGCACGACTCCAGGATCTACTCGCCGAACGCGACACGACACTCGCCGTCGTGGAACCGCCGAACGGACTCGACCTCAACGCGTGGGCACTCGCCGAGCCCGCATGGTGGAGCAGCCTCGACGCCCCTTCGGCGGCGGTCGGCCTGCCCTCGGACCCCCTCGGCGTGGCGCCTATCGATCTGGGGCTCCAATGATCCTCGAGTCCACAAGACCCCTATCGAGGCAGCACAACGACCGGTATTGTTCAGCGCAGGGCTCCACCTGCATATCTCCGAAGCGCCGTCTCGTGGAGCGACGGTGCGATCGGAGCACCGCTGTGCAGGACCACGACCCCTTCACCTTCCGCCTGAACGAAATACGGGCGCACGACGCAGGCCGGCGCCGCTGGCCAGTCGGCGAACGCGATCGGCGACTCGACGAGCTTCTGACCGAGGAAGCCCAGGAGCTCGCCTGGGGTCGCCGTCACCTCAGCATCGTGTACGGCGAGGTCACCGAGGAAGCCGAGGCACAAGCCCTCGACGACGTCGTCTGCACGATCCTCGACGCGCTCGACGATCACTGGCATCGCCTCACCGGTGTACCCAACCGCTATGTGACGGTCACCGTCGGCGGTCCAGATGCCCAACAGGTTGTCCACGCCCTTCAAGCCCACCTCGCGCCGCTCGTACCAAAGCACTGGCAGATCCGCGACAGCGCAATCGTCGAGGTGGAGCGATGACCGCACATCAGTCCCGGCAATACGTCCGCAATCGGTTCGCCGAGCTGCGCTCCACCCGACACGGGAGGCAACCATGCACAAGCTGCTGCTCACTCCGGAGGAAGCAGCGAAAGCGCTGTCGATCAGTCGCTCAAAGCTCTATGAGCTCATCGCCCGCGGGGAGATCGAGTCGGTGCGGATCGGCACAAGCCGACGAATCTCGACACGCGCGCTCGACGAGTTCGTCGAGAAGTGCCGGGAACGACCAGACGCAGCATGACGACATCGGGGGCCGTCCCCACCTCGGGTCGCTGTCATGAGCCGCCGCCGAGGCCGTGGGGAGGGCAGCTTCTACTTCGACAACACGAAGGAACTTTGGGTCGGAGTCGTCGACCTTCCACCCGATGGAACCGGACGACGGCGCCGCAAGTACGTGCGTGCGAAGCGGAAGCAGGACGTCGTCGCCAAAGTCACTGCGATCAAGACCGATCTGGCGAAGGGCCAGCCGCTCCGGGACGAGCGTCGCACCACCACTGACTACCTGCGGTGGTGGTACCGCGAGGTCTTGCCAGGCTCAGTCAAAGACAGCACCGCCCAGGACTATGTGTGGGTGCTCGAGAAGTACGTCATCCCTGCGATCGGAGGGCACCGGCTGGTCAAGCTAACTCCGGACCATGTCCACGCCATGCTGCGAGACATGGAGCAGCGGGGGCTCTCGCCGCGTACGCGCCGCCTGACCCGCACGATTCTCCGTCGCGCGCTCACCACGGCCGAGCGATTCGGTCACGTGACCCGGAACGTGGCATCGCTCACCGAGCCGCCCAAGGTCGGATCAACGAAACTCGATGACTCGCTCACCCTCGAGCAGGCCAAGGCCGTGCTCGACACGGTTCAAGATGACCGGTTCGCCGCGTTAGCCGAGATCGTTCTCGCACTCGGGCTCCGAAAGGGCGAGGTCCTAGCGCTGCGCTGGCAGGACGTGGACTTCGAGCACAGCACCATCACGGTCAGCGGGACGATGAAGAGCCGCAAGGGCGGCGGCTGGTACGTCGACCTCCCGAAGACCAAGAAATCCGAGCGAGTCCTGCCCTTGGTCGATCGCGTCCGACGCGCGCTCACAGAGCGCGCGCACATCCAAGTCGCCGAGCGCGAGCGAGCAGGGGCGGATTGGCAGGAGCACGGCTTCGTCTTCACGACGCGAAACGGAACTCCCATCAACGAATGGAACGCCTATCGGTGGTGGCGCCGCCTGACCGAGAAGGCCGGCATCGGCCCACGCCGTTTCCACGCCTCGCGCCACACCACCGCGACACTCCTCCACGAGCAAGGTGTTCCGCTCGAGGTGATCTCCGCACTCCTCGGGCACTCGAGCCTTGCCATCACTGCCGACATCTACACCGACATCGGACTCAAGGCGAAGCGGGAGGCCGCGGAACGGATCGGTGCAGCGCTCGAGTGACACATTCCGAGAAAGGCCACAAGGGATGCACAGCGCCGGCCAGTCGATTGGCCCTGAACCCGACTCCTAGTAGCGCAACTCATAGCCGGATCCGATATCCGGGCCGCGTCCCCTACCGGCACATAGGGGTCGCGGATCGCTGCATCTGCTGATGAGAGCTCCGGAGGAGGCGGACCTGAGAGCAAGTGTGGTGATCGCTACGCTCGGGTGACCCTTCTTCAACCCGCTGGACCACGATGAACGATGTCGACACCCTCCTGAACCGTCTGTGTCACCTGATGGTGGCCTTCGAGCGCTCGATCGGAGAGGCGCCGGATGGCTCCGGCGGGGTGCTGAGCCTGGACATGCCCGAGCTTGCGGTCCTGGTGTCGCTGGACCTCTTCGGCGAGATGCGACCGACGACCATCGCGGAGTTGCTGGGCGGCACCACCTCGATGGCCACGAAGGTGCTGGGCCGCATGGAACGCGCGGGGTTCCTGGAGCGGCATCTGGGGAGCAGCCCGGAGGACCGACGTGCGGTCTCCGTGGAGATCTCCGACCGCGGCCGCCGGGCGATCGACACCTGTGACGAGGTCCTCGCCGAGCTGAGCATCGATCTGATGGCCGCGATCGCATCCATCGAGTTCAGGGCGACGTCGGCTGAACAACGGGCACAGTGGGACGGGGAGGTGCCGGGCGAGCGGCCGCCGAGCACGGGCGCGGGTCTCGCCGAGTTCCTCCGCTTCGTGGTCGAGATCGACAAGCCGATCCTGTCCACCGTCGGTGCGCTGGGCCCGCTGCATCCTGCCGACCCGCGAGGACTGTTGATCCTGTCCGAGCTCGATCTACGAGGTCCGCTGCGGATCGGCGCGGTTCCCGGCCTGATCGACCGATCCCGCAACTCCGCACACCGGTTCTGCGTGAACCTGCAGGACGCCGGATTCGTCACCCGGGTCCCTGGCGCGGTCCCCGGTGACCTGCGTGGAGTCGTCCTCGAGATCACCGACGTCGGTCGAGCACTCCTGCGTGGGGTCGTCGCCGCGATCACGGCGCACCTCGGCGAGCTGCGTCCCTCGATGATCTCGCTGTCGCTCGCGCTCTCGGGGCAACGTCAGGGACTCGGAGCACCAATCGCCTGACCCGCCCACGTCGACCATCGCGTCTGAGCAGTGGCGACGTAGCTTCCATGCGGTACATTCTTCCCTGACCACGGTCCTGTAGGGCAGCTCGTCTCAGAGCGGCAGGACCGGTGAGGGGATGAAGCAAGTGACGGACCTGCAGCAGCGGCCCGAGGAATCTCCTCGCCCCGAGGACTGGGTGCCGGTCGAGCACCGGATCCTCGGCATCGACAAGCGCACGATCGCGCCGGCGCTCGCCGTGCTGGTGTTCATGGTGCTGATGGCGGTCGTCCTGCCGAACATCGACGAGTCCGTCGAGTACGACGACCCGATCGTCGCCGGCGACGTGATGGACCTGGTGGGCGGCACGCTCACGTTCGTACCTGCCGAGGGATGGAACCGCGTCGACGGGTCCCTCGTGGGCGAGGGCCCTGCGGAGTCGGTCGGCTCGGTGTCCACGGTGGTGATCGAGGATGTCGTCCTGTCCGTCACCACCGGCGAGTTCGACGGCACCCCCGACGAGCTGCTCGACCAGATCAACGAGCTGAACGACACCCTGCAGGACCCACGCGGCCTCGGCTCGGCCGGCCCCCGCCAGGAGGTCACCACCCCGGGCGGGCTCACCGGGGTGGCCGAGACCTTCACCGGCCTCGACCAGCGCGGGGTCACCGGAGCATTCGTCGTCGACGTCGATGGCACCTCGGTGGGTGTCCAGGTGGTGGTGAAGGGCTCGGTCGAGTCGATGAGCGATCGCTTCGAGGAGATCACGACGATGCTCGATTCAATGGCGCTGCAGGACGACTCCCAGGAGGTCGGATCATGACCGTCCCCCAGCAGGCCACCGCCGACCGGACCGCTGCGCTCGAGGCGTCCGGGTTCGGCCGGAAGTTCCGACTCGTCCAGACCCACAACATGGCGTTCTGGGTGTACCTGCTCCTGGTCGTGGTCGGCCTGATGGCCATGTTCCAACAGCTCCAGAGCTCGTTCGTCGCCTTCCAGGGCTCGCTCGTGTTCAGCGTGCTGCTGTTCGCTGGGTACACCGTGCCGTTCTGGCTCTTCCTGCGCCACATCGACCGGTTCGACAGCGTCCCGGAGAAGCTCGCCGGCGCAGCGTTCCTGTATGGCGGCGTCGTAGCGACGTTCGCGATGGCGACCTATGCCAACAACGCCGTTATCTCGCTGTGGGGCAAGGCGAACGGCCAGCAGTTCGCCGCGGACTGGGCCGCTGCGCTCACCGCCCCCATCACCGAGGAACTGGCGAAGGCCTCGGGCATGGTGCTGTTGGTGCTGCTCGCCCCACGGCTGATCCGCACCGCGTTCGACGGCCTGATCGTCGGCGCGTTCCTCGGCCTCGGCTTCCAGGTGTTCGAGGACATCATCTACGGCGTCAACTCCGCGTTCGGCGACTTCGGCGTCGACGCCGTCGCCTCCACTTACACCACCAGCGTCATGCGGGTCGTGGTCGGGCTCACCTCGCACTGGACCTACAGCGCCATCTTCTGCGCGGGGCTGATCTACCTGATCGGGCGACCCGACGAACCACGACGCATCGGACGGGGCCTGTTCCTCATGCTGTCCGCGATGGCGCTGCACGGACTGTGGGACGCCACCGGTGGCCTGGCGGGCATCAGCCCGATCCTCTTCCCGGTGGTCTACGTCGTCGTGCCAGTGTCGCTCATCGCGCTGTTCGTCTGGATCTACAAGACCTCGGTGGTCACCGAGCGCCGGTGGATGCGCAAGCTCATGGAGCCCGAGGTGGCGCAGGGAGTGCTCACGCAGTCCGACGTCGACGCACTCGCCGGCAGCCGCAAGGAGCGCAAGGCGTACGTGAAGGCCCACAAGGGACACAAGAGCCACGTGCACGCGAAGCACGTGCTGCACGCCGCAGGCGACCTGGCGAAGCAGATCGCCCGCGACGGCGGCGCCGACACCGAGCGGGTGCAGTACGCCCGGTCCGAAGTGCTCCGGGTCCGCAACGCCTGACCCTCGCTCGGTGCTTCCGCACCCCTATCACCACACCCACCCCTCCATCTCAGTCCGCAGGTGTCCCACATGCGCATCAAACCCTCTCCGCTCGTCGCCATCGGCGTGATCCTCGGCTACCTCGTGGTGGTGTTCGCCGTGTGGGCCGCAACCGGGTTGGACTACGACAACGTCGCTGACACGGTCGAGAACGTCCAGAAGGGCGTGGTCCTGGCGGTCGGCCTCGGCTCCGTGTACCTGGCGGTCATGACGACCGTGCTCGGATGGTGGAAGCCCGCCATCCACGAGCCGCGCAAGGTCGGCGGCGGCTGGATGTGGATCGTCCCGGCGATGCTGGTGGTCGGCGCCGCGCTGAACTTCGCCGCCACGAAGTGGGGCGAGATCGACGGTGTCGGCACCTACGTGCTCTGGCTGGCCATCGGGACGCTGTTCGTCGGGTTCTCCGAAGAGCTCCTCACCCGTGGCCTCGCCATCGTCGGTGGACGCGGCTCCATGCACGAGAAGTGGGTGTGGGCGTTCTCCGGCGCCATCTTCGCGCTCATCCACGTCCCGAACATCTTTTTCGGCCAGGACGTCGGCCCGACGCTCCAGCAGGTCGTGTTCGCGTTCGCCGTCGGCCTGACCTACTACGTGACCCGCCGGATCGCCGGCACTCTGATCGTCACCATGGTCCTGCACGCCCTATGGGACTTCTCGACGTTCATCCAGGCGCACTCCGTCGACAAGCTCGACAACCCGACAGCGTCGCTCGGCAGCTTCGCGATGTACCTCGCTGTCATCATCGGCATCTTCGCCCTCGTGAAGATCCTCAAGACCGGTGACGTCGTCGAACCGGGTGGCGATCAGCTCGCAGCGTTCGATGGGGCCCCCGCCGATCGATCGGCCTGAGCCTCTCACCACCCCGACAGATCGACGAAGGAGCCCGACGTGGACCCGGCCCCCGACGGATGGCAACGCCTCATCATGAAGAGCAAGTTCGGCGCGGGCCGTGACTTCGAGGTGCTGGACGACGACGGCGAACGCCGCTACTTCGTCGACGGCAAGATGGGGCCGACCCCCAAGGCCGACGTCCTCGGTCCCGACGGATCCGTCACCTTCACCGTGCTCGGACGCCTCCTGGGCGTGCCCAAGCAGATGACCATCTCGGACGCCTCGGGCGCACAGGTCGCATCCATGAAGGCGAAGATGTTCTCGCCCATCAAGTCCAAGGTGAACATGGAGCTGGCCGACGGCGGGCACTGGCACGTCGAGGGATCCCTGATCGAGAAGGACTACTCGGTCAGTTCCGACGGCGCGCCCATCATCGCGATCAGCCAGAAGTGGGTGACCATCAGGGACGCCTACACCCTGGACGTGATCGACGGCATCGACCCCGGCCTCGCGCTGGCCGTCGTCTGGGCGATCGACCGCTGGGTCGAACGGGACTGACGCCGCCCGACCCGGGCCGCCGTCGACCGACCGCGAGCGAGGGCTTCACTGCCCCCTACCGCCGGGACGGTGACCTTCGCGAGGGCCAGCGTCAGCCGGTTCGACCTGTCTCGAAGACGAGTTCGCCCCGAGACTCTTCACCTGCCAGATAGTCGGCGATCTCCTGGGCGTGCTGCTGGCCGCGGGCGTCCACTGCGAGGAGGTTGGCGGAGGACCACTCCATGAGGGCGCCCAGCGACTCGAGGCGGTCCACAACTACCGAGGTCGGAATGTCGCTTGCACCGAACCAGACCCGGAAGACGTACCGCTGGCTAGGCGACACGACCTCGCTGAGGATGTACTTGTGATCCCCTTTGGCCGTCGTCCGCACGACGTCTCCGAGTGCAAGGTCGTAGAGGAAGAAGGGGATGCAGCAGATCTCGAAGGTGTCGTCAGACCGCTTCCGGGCCCAGAGCTGCTCGAATCGGCCGGCCTCGGGAAGCTCTGCGTTGATGATGAAGTTCGAGCGGTCACGCCAGACCGGATCATCGTGCGTGCTGAACCGCTCCTCCGCCATCGGCCAAGTCTGCCGAACAGACCCAGCAACGTCACCTATCGCCGGCTCTCGGACGCGGTGGGGCAGCTTGACGGGCATGGGGCGCGAGGCAGTGGAGTCGGTGAGGCCGGTGGCGTAGGTTCGTCTCGTGGTGACGCCGAAGGCAACAGAGGGGGACCGGCTTGAGGCGATCCGGCTTCTGCTCGTGGGTCTCGCTGCCGGCCAGGACGTGAGCGACCTGGTCGATGCGGTGGCCGGGCTGCACCCCAGGAACGACCCGTTCCCGGGGGAGGTCTTCATGCGCCTCGCTGCCGAGGTCGTGGCTGACACCACGGCCGCTGGCGCCGGCCCGATCAGCTACTCGGGGCTTCGTGAGCGGCATCTCGCCGAGTACGAGCTCGTCGGCAAGGAGAACCGCAAGTTCCAGTACGCGGTGCTGTGCAGCGCCGCGGTCGCTGGTGGCCTCGAGCCTGACCTCTTGGATGAGGTCTCGTGGTGGCGCACCGATGACTTCTGGCGCTACGCGCTCCTCGCCGCCGTGGCGCTGACCCGCGCTGCCGCTGAGCGCCGAGGGGTCCCGGTCGCGGCCGTGGTCGCCGAACTCGCGGCCCGCCACCAGATCTCGATCCCGGGCATGTAGCCAGCAGCCGCCGTCAGACCACCCACCGGTCTCTGGGTGGCGGCGGATGGCGGGACGGGTGTGGGTTGGGGGCCACACGCCCAGGAGGCCTCTCATGCAACCCACCAGCCACCACTCGACGCTGCTCACCGCCATCGGTTGGGACGCCCCCGATGAAGCCGATGTCGCTGTCGCCGCGTTCCTAGCCCGCTACAGCGGCCGCACCCGTGAGGCCTACCGTCACGACCTTCGCTCGTTCTTCCAGTGGGCCAGCGACGTCGGACTCGACGTGCTGGGAGCCACCCGGCCCCACATCGAGCTGTTCCGGGTCCACCTCGAAGACCGAGGCCTCGCCCCGTCCACCGTTGACCGTCGTCTCTCGACCGTGTGCGGCTTCTACCGGTTCGCGCACATCGACGGGCGCATCGCGTCGAACCCCGCCCAGTACGTGCGCCGCCCGACCGTGCACCCCACCGAGTCCCCGGGGATGGACCGAGCCGCGCTCGGCACGTTCTTGTTCACCGCTGAACGCATCGACCACGACCACGCCGCGCTCGCCGTGCTGCTCGGCCTCAACGGTCTGCGGGTCAGCGAAGCCTGCGGCACCAACATCGAAGACCTCGGCTTCGAACGCGGACACCGGACGCTCAAGATCCTCGGCAAGGGCGCCAAACCCGCGCTCATCCCGCTCGTGCCCCGCACGGGTAGGACAGTCGACCTCGCCATCGGCGAACGAACCGAGGGCCCGATCCTTCGCCGGGCCGACGGTCAGCGACTCGACCGGCGGACCGCGCACCGCTGGGTCAACTCCATCGGCCGCAAGGGTGGGCTCGGACACGTCCACCCCCACATGCTCCGAGCAGCGTTCATCATGGCCGGCCTCGACGCCGGAGTCCCGCTGCGCGACATGCAGATCGCCGCCCGCCACGCCGACCCACGCACCACCACGATCTACGACCACCGCCGACAGAACCTCGACCGCCACGCCGCCTACATCGTCGCCGCCTTCGTCACCGGCGGATAGCGCCACAACCCGGCGTTCTGGGGCGCTGCGGTGAACTCCGTGGCAGACGGCGCAGCCGCTCGACATGATGTCGAGATGCCCGCCGATCGTCCTCCCGTCGAGGTTGCTGGACCGCGGCGGGTTCTGCGTCGGTACTCCCTGAGCGATGCGCTCGGCTTGCACGAGGCGATCATCGACAGCCTCGATCACCTTCGACCGTGGATGCCGTGGGTAGCGCCCGAGCCGCTCGAGCTGGCGGACCGCGAGCACCTCATCGCGGACTGGCTCGACCGCTGGGATGCTGGTGAGGAGTTCCACTTCGGGGTGTTCGAGGCAAACGCACTCATTGGCGGATGCGGCCTCCACCGACGCGTCGGTCCGGACGGACTCGAGATCGGCTACTGGACCCGGTCTGGCGGAACCGGTCGAGGGGTCGCCACCGAGGCGGCCGGCTGCCTCGTCCAAGCGGCGTTCTCGATGCCCCAGGTCGAGTTCGTCGAGGTTCATCACGATCGAGCGAACGTGGCGAGTGGGCGGGTCCCACAGCACCTTGGCTTCACGTTCATCGAGGAGAGAGACGACGCGCCATCAGCTCCGGCCGAAGTTGGGGCCGAGTGCGTCTGGCGTCTGAACCGACGGAACTGGACTGGGCTCGCTCCCTGGGCCTCAGAGCAGTGAGTCGCCGGGCGGGCGCCCTTGGGGTCGCCTGGCGCTCGTGGCAGCCCTCGTCTTGTTCGTCGCCGGGCTCGCGGGAGTCGCGATTCGTTCCACCGCCGGGGACGGCACCGCCACAGGCGCGGCATCCAGCGACGCCGCCTACGCCATACCCCCGGCTGGGTCCAGCGCCCTCGAGTACGGCGGGGACCCCGCTGCCGGTGGGTCCGCCGTCTACTACGACGATCCGCAAGGCACTCGGTTCGAGCTGTTCACCTACGACCGAGACCTGATGGGCCAGACCGATGAGCAGTACCGCACCCTCGTCGAGTCCTTCACGACCCCAGCCACGACAACAGAGACGATCCCGCCGTTCGGCACGGTGCTTTTCAGGTGCGTCGAGGGTGTGGACTCGTCGGCCGCAGCGATCTGGGCCGGAGACGCCCGGATCGCTGTGTTGTTGGAAACACGAGGCACGGATCGACCGTGCTCTGCGCGCATCGCCGACCTCAGCCGACAGATGAGCGAGCTACGACTCGCGAACCAGAGCGACTGGCAGGCCTTCAACCTCTCTGCCAGCACCACCACCCCGTAGTTCCCACTCAGCCAGGCGGCGTGTCCAAGGTTCACGTCCGCCGGTGGGGGGGCACCCAGTCCCGGCGTTAGGTGACGGTGTCACACGGAGGGCTTGGACTCCCGCTGCCGTTGGAGCTCGTCGGCGATCCGACGTAGCTGCAGGACGCCCTTGTCGATGGTCAGGACGAGCCACACCAGCAGGAGGACCGGGATGAGAATCAACACCGCCGCGATGATCATCGGGTAAGTCTTGCTGATCGTGGCGTCCGAGGCCCTCGACATGCCGCGTCACCCATACAGCCGGCGTTCTGGGACGGTGGTCCGCGCTCCGGACTCGTCCTGCTCGGACACGGTCGAGGACGATCTCGCCACGGCCCCGTAGATGATCAGCGTTGGCAGAGCGATGAGTCCTGCTGCGACGAGGCCTGTGCCAAGGCCGATGACGACGGTACCCAAGGGAGCCTCGTGCCACGGCTGCAGCACCGAAAGCTCCACTCCATTCGAGACGACCGTGTACCGCCCTCCCGGCGGGAACCAACTGGTGGACTGACTCACCACCGGGCCGCTGGCATCCGCAACGCCCCCAGGGGATTCGAG
The DNA here is from genome assembly GCA_025455885.1 of Acidimicrobiales bacterium. NCBI lineage: Bacteria > Bacillati > Actinomycetota > Acidimicrobiia > Acidimicrobiales > Acidimicrobiales bacterium. The sequence goes on along the minus strand of JALOLR010000007.1, from coordinate 11,073 downwards.
AGCCACGGCGGCTGCGGCCAACCAGATAGCGCAGGAGCCGATCAGGAGACCGATGATGATCGGCACAGCGGCGCCAATCATCTTCATCGGCCGGCCGGCCCGTCGCCACGCAGCAAGGCCACGCCCCACCGGGCTTGGACCCGCCGCCGCGGGGTCGTTCACCCGCCACTCCCACATCCGCTCAAGCTACCGAAGTGCTTGAGCTTGGCGTTGGCACCCCGGTCCCGGCGCTATGAGACGCCGGAGTACGCGATTCCCCCCAGCTCCACCAACCGACCAAGGGTGCGTAGCGAACGTGCGGCACATCACGTAGCGAAGATCGGGCTGCCCTCGGGCGGCCCGATCTCGCGAGGTGACGGTACGCCCCTGCCACCCGTTCTTGTCGCGCTTTCCTGTCGCCGGTGACCGGAAAGCGCGACAAGAACGAGATGGCCTTCCGTGACTCGAACTCGCCGGATCACGATCGGACGGCTACGGCTGCGCCCGATCGTCGGCGAGATAGGCGGCCAACGCTTCCCGGTTGGTGGTGTAGAGGTGATCGGTGCCGATCGTCTCGGTGATCCCGTAGAGATCGAGCAGGCGGCGGACGGGTGCAGACGCGCGGGCGATGCCGATGACCTTGCCGCGGTCGCGGACCGCCTCGACCGAGTCGGCGAGCGCTTCCGAGGCCGTGGGGTCGACGTCGGTCACGGACTCGAAGTCGAGCAGCACCCATCGCACGTCACCGGTGGCCCCCTCGGCCACGCGGTCCCTGAACGTGTCGGCGTTGGCGAAGAAGAGCGGACCGGTGAGCCGCACGAAGGTGACTCCGACCAGGTCGTCGGGGACGGAGTCAGGGTCCGCCACGGCGGCGAACCGCTCCATCTCCCAGTCCCCCTCGGGCGGCTCGAGCGTCACCCACGGGGAGCCGGCCGTGCGGCGCACCATGTCGACCATGGTGGCAACCGTCGCCAGCACGAGTCCGCCGATCGGGCCGAGGACGAGCACCGCGAGGGTGCACCCCACCGCGATGAGCAGCTCGCTGCGGCGGACGTGGGCGAAGGTGCGGAACGCACGGACGTCGATGACCGAGAGGACGGCGTTGGCGACGAGCCCGGCCAGGGCCGCGGTCGGGATCTCGGCGACCACGTCGGTGAACCACAAGGCGATGGCGCCGACGATGAGCACGCTGACGATGGCAGGCAGCTGCGAGCGACCCCCGGCCGCCTCGGTCGATGCGGTTCGAGAGGAGCTGGCGCCGATCGGCATGCCCGAGCTCACCGCCGCGGCGATGTTGGCGACGCCCATGGCCACCAGCTCACCGTTGACCTCGAGCTCGTCGTGGTGACGCCGGGCCGCGGTGCTGGCGACGAGCAGTCCCTCGGCGACGGTGAGCACGGCGATGGCGAGCGCGGTGCCGAACAGTTGGGCCCATGTCGAGGGGTCGAGCGACGGGAACGAGAGCGACGGCAGGCCCGACGGGATCTCACCCAGGAGCTTCACCCCACCCGGGTCGAGCAGGTAGACCGCGCCCCCGACGAGGACCAGCGCGATCAGCGGCCCCGGGAGCTTCGGGATGAACCGCTGGCAGAGGCGGATGACGGCGATCGTCGTCACGCCCACCACGACGCTGGTGACGGAGGCCTCCGGAATGCTCTTCACGATCTCGACGACGTCGGTGAACCACCCGCCGGTGTCGACGCTGACGTTGAGGATCTTCTCGACCTGCGACGTGAGGATCTCGATGCCCAGGCCGGCGAGGAACCCGACCAGCACCGACTTCGAGATGAACCGCACCAGGGTGCCGGCCTTCACCAGCCACAGCACGATGAGGATGATGCCGGTCAGCATCGCTACGCCGAGTGCGAGCTCGACCGGCATCGCCCCGCTCTCGGCCGCGACAGCAGGGAGCAGGCCGGCGAGGAGGGCGGCGACGGTGGCATCCGGCCCGAGCACCAGCTGGCGGGATCCGGAGAAGAGGGCGAACGCGAGGATCGGGAGCAGCGCGGCGTTGATGCCGACGATCGCCGGCAGGCCGGCCGCCTCGGCGTACCCGATGTTGAGCGGGAGGGCGAGGGCGGCGAGGGTCACCCCGGCGAAGACCTGCGTGACGATGCGGGCGCGGGGACCGGGGAGGACCACCGCGCCCGGTCGGGGCATTGAGCTCGCCATCGACCGCAGCACTCGACCTGGGTCCATGACCGTCGGCTCCCCTCGTCAGTCGGTGAGCAGGGCGTTCGTCCACCACGCGGGCGGGTCGAGGGGTGCCGACATCGGCGGGCCCTGCACGACGGTCGGCCCCACGATCGGCCAGGCGAAGGGGTCGGTGGTGCGCTGGCGGGCGACGACCGCGTCGGCGCTGATGTCGAACACGGTGAGGTCCTGGCTGATCACCACCGGCCCGTCGTAGCCGGCGCGCACCTCGGAGAACACCGGCCCGACGGTCTGGTGGTCGACTGCGAGGTGCCACATCGCCGACATCCGGGCGCCTGCCTTCTCGAAGACCATGCCGGCCATGGCCGGGCTGGTGTGGGCGCCGTTGACGATCAGCTCGGCCAGCGCGAGCGGCGCTCCCGACTTCTGGGAGAAGACCTCCGCGGTCGGAAAGGTCTCGTGGATCAGGAGGTCAACGCCGTCGCAGGCCTCGACCAGGTACCGGCACGGCCGGGTGTCGCCGGAGAACACGACGCTGCGCCCGGCGTAGTCGAGCCGGTAGCCGACCGCGCCATTGTGGATGTGGATCACCGGGAACGAGGTCACGGTCACGCCGTTGCGCTGGTAGACGACCTCGGGTCGGTCGTAGGGCACTTCGGTGGTGATGGCACGGGCCCCCGACTGGCCGGGGTGGCCGGACAGCGACTTCATGTCCCAGGCGTGCGCGGCCTCGAGGTGGTGGGCGTAGGCGTGGGTGCCGAGGTGCTCCTCCTCGCCGGCCGGTCCCCACACCTCCACGGGGTCGCGCCGCCCGCCCTTGGACAGGCTCCACAGCAACGTGGGCATGTCGCCGACGTGGTCGGCGTGGAGGTGGGACAGGAAGACCTTGGTGGTCGCGGTGACCGGCAGGCCCAGGCCGTCGAAGTTGGCGAGTGCCCCCGACCCGAGGTCGAAGAAGAAGAAGTCCTGCTCGGGGTTGCCCACCTCGATCAGCAGCGAGGCCGATGCCTGGCTCTTCTTCACGAACGGATCACCGCTGCCCAGCACGGTCACCCTGATCTCCTCGGACCCCACCGGCTCGGCCCCGGGCACCAGGAGGTCCGGATAGGCGCGCGACGGCTTCCCGACCACCGGGGTGGTGGTGAGCGGGAGCGCACTCCCCTCGTGGGCCAGCTGCGTGAGCTCGTTGATCTCGCTCGCCATCGCTCGCTCCGTTCCTTCGACGCTCCGGCCCCGGCGGGCCCGTCCGGGGTCGAACGTACGACGCCACCGCCGGCCCGAGCATCGGCCACATGGGCGGAGATGGCGCGAGGCGCCGTGGATGGACCGAATCGGCTGAAGTGGCGGAGGTGCGCCGGCGGATCCGGGCGGACGCTGAAGGGGTGATCCCGACGGAGCAGAGACCATGACCGGCCCCCAGCAAGGCGCCACCCCGAGCCCGCCACCCGACGACCTCGTCGTGCGGGGATCGAGGGTCGCGTACGCGGGGCTCCTCTTCTCGGCGCTGTTCCTCGTCGGCTGGTTGCTCGTGCGGGACTCTCCGTCGTTCGACGCGACCGACGCGCAGCTGATCGACTACTACAGCGACCCCGACCGGCGACGGTCGGTGACGATCGCGGGTCTCTACGTCATCCCGTTGGCGGGGATCGCGTTCATCTGGTTCATGGCCGCCCTGCGTGACCGGTACGTCCGCACCGCCCGCCGCGAGCACGTGATCCTCTCCACCGCCCACGTGGTGTCAGGCGCGCTGGTCGTGGTGTCGCTCTTCACCCTCGCCGCCGTCGAGCTCGCCGTGGCCTGGCTGGCGGAGAGGGGCAACCCGTTCGACGTCGACGGCGCCCGGTCGCTGCTCGCCCTGGGCCAGGCCTCGTCCGACATCATGGCCCTCCGCTCGGCGGCGGTGTTCGTGGGGGTGAGCGCCTCGCGGGCGGTCCGCAGCGGGCTGTTCCCCCGGGCGTTCGGGGTCGTGAGCTTCCTCGTGACCGCGGCGCTGCTCTTCGTGTACGACTCAGTGCCGATGGTGTCGCTCCTCTTCCCGGCGTGGGTCGCGGGCTCAGCGGTGCTCATCCTCGTCAGACGTCGATCCCTGTCGAACCCCGAGCAGGCGTAGGAGCCTCAGGTGCTGCGTCTCGACTGCTTCGTGCCTCCCGAGCTCGTCGGAGCCAGCCAGTCCCGACTCGGGACGATCGAGGGCGTCCGCCACGTGTGGGTCGGCTCCTCCACGACCGGCGGGCTGGTCCTGCTGTCGGCCGAGATCGAGGTGTCGGCGGCCGACGCCGCCATCGAGCACCTGGCCGAGCTCGGCATCGCGTCGGAGGACCTCACGCTGTGGCGGGTGCCGGGCATCCAGCCGCTCGGCTGGGTGCGGCGTGTCCGGTCGACCGACTCGGGGGCCCAGGTGTGGGCCGAGATCGTGGGGCGGGCCGACGAGCACGCCCAGCTCGCCATGAGCTACCTCGTCTTCATGTCCGCCGCCGGGGTCATCGCCGGGATCGGCGTGCTCACCGCGTCGGCCGTGCTCCTCGTGGGGGCCATGGCGATCAGCCCCGACCTGCTGCCGATCTCGGCCACGGCCATCGGCATGGTCGAGCGGCGCCCCGGCCTCGCCCTCCGCTCCCTGCGCGTGCTGATGGTCGGGCTCGGCACCGCGGCGCTGGCGGCCTACGTGGCGACGGTCCTCCTGAGGCTGTTCGGGCAGGTCTCCGACGACCTGATCCTGGCCGAGACCACGATGGGCGAGGCGCTCACCCACATCGGCCCAGGGAGCCTGATGGTGGCTGCCGCCGCCGGTGTGGCCGGGATGCTGGCCTTCGAGCGCCCCGGCGGTGCTGCGGTCGGCGTGGCGATCTCGGTCACGACCATCCCCGCCGCGGCCTACGTCGGGGCGGCGCTCGGGATGGGTCGGGACGACCCGATGTGGGGGGCTCTGATGGTGCTTCTCTCCAACGTCGCGGTGCTCCTCGTCGCTGGCTCGGCCACCCTGGCGCTCCAACGGCGGGCGCGTCGACGCGGTCGCCGGTGAGCCCGGTCAGTCGTCTGCTGGCTGACCGGTGAGGAGCCCGAGGCGGCGCGCCGTGTCGACCGCCTCGGCCCTCGACGAGGCATCGAGCTTCCGGTAGATCGCCTCGCAGTGGGTCTTGACGGTGTAGCGGGAGATGAAGAGACGGGATCCGATGGCGGCGAGGGTGAGGTTGGTCGGCAGGTAGTGCAGCACCCGCAGCTCGGCCGTCGTCAGCGACGACGAGCCTCCCGGCACCTGGTGCTTCATCTGAGCCACGAGCTCGCTGACCTCGTCGACCTGGCTGATCGCCCGCACCGCGTCGGGCTGGCGCACCAGGAAGCCCCGCGCCTCCACCAGCACCGTCTCGGCACCCGCGCGGTCGCCGAGAAGCAGGCTGGCACGGGCCAGCGCCACCCGGGCCTGCACGTTGGCCCATCCGGAGAGGTCCTTGAGCTGCGCCAGCTGGGTGCGGGAGCGTTGCCAGGCCTCGCGGGCCGCCGCCTGGTCGCCCGTGCTGGCGCAGTGCAGCGCCTGGACGGAGCTGACGATCGCCATCCCCGGGGCGTCGAGGAGCCCGTGATCGGCGGCGATGCTGTGGGCCCGGGCGCCGAGGGCCCAGGCGCGTTCGGGGTCGCCCTCGGCGTGGGCGATCAGCGCGGACATCGCCGTGCAGTACGCCTCCGCCACCGGCGCCCCCAGCACCGAGGCCTCCTCGGCGCCCTCGGCGAGGATGGCGACAGGGTCGCCGGTGTCGAGCGTCCACGACCAGACGCCGTAGGCGAGGCAGGAGCCGGCGTGCCAGATCCCCGGCGGTAGACCGGCATAGGCCACCGCGGCGTCTTCGAGCGCAGGCCGGACAGGACCGATGTTCGTCGTCGAGCGCAGATAGCGGAGGCCGAGCCGGGACATCTCGTCGGAATGGTCGGCATGCTCCCCGAGGCGGAGCCACACGCCGAGCTCGGCGGCGTCCGTGCGACCCATCGCGGTCAGCGCCGCGCAGAGGCACAGCGCCGCGCTCTCCACGACCCTCTCACGGGGGATCGAGTCGATCCACCGCCGGACCGTCGTGTAGTGCCCGTTCGCGTACGCGGCCGGCGACCACGCCACGACCAGCCGCTCGGCGAGATCGACGTCCCCAGCCGCCACCGCGTGGTGCACGGCCCGGTCGACGTCGCCGGCCGCCTCGAACCACGCGCTCGCCCGCAGGTGCACCCGGCGGCTCCCCGCCGCGTCGGTGCGCTCGAACTGCGCCTGCAGAGCGTCGCGGAGCAAACCGTGCATCCGGTAGGCCTCGCCGCGACGGTCGAGCGGGATCAGGAGCAGCCGGTCACGGAAGACGCCATGGAGCACCTCCCCCGCGTCGTTGCGGTCGAGCACCTGGTTGCACAGCGGCCCCGACAGCCACTCGAGCGGACTCACGTAGGTCAGCACCTCACGCTCGTCGGCGGTCAACCCCCACAGCCACTCCGACTCCAGGTACTCGGCCACCGAGATCTCCCGGCCGCTGATCGGGCCTCCGTCCGCCTCCTCCCCCGGCGGGGCGATCGAGGCAAGGCCGGCCAGACGCACCCCGACCGGCCAGCCCTCGGTCCGGGAGACCACGTCGTCGAGCAGCGTGGCGCTGACCGGGACGCCCATGCCGGCGAGGACCGCCCCCACCTCGTCGGGATCGAGACCGAGCTCGCTCGCCCCGATCTCCACCACCGCCCGACCGACCCTGAGCCGCCCGAGGTGCTCGAGCGGGCAGGCGCGACCGACCAGCACCACGACCGACCCGGCGGGCACGTCGGCCACGACCGCCGAGAGCAGGTCGAGCGCCGTCAGGTCGCTCAGACGGTGCACGTCGTCGACGACGAGCACGAACGGCACGGTGCTACTGCGGACCGCGCGACCCAGCGCGGCCGCGAACTGCGTGGAGTACTGGTCGGGCGTCAGAGGGCCGGCGGAGAGCGACGAGAAGTCGATGTCGGTGACCGTGGCCAGGGCATCGACGAGCTCGCGGGCCAGCACCGGCGCGTCGTCGTGACCGATCCCGACGTCGATCCACGCGACGGGCCGATCGTCGGACGCCAGCCAGGCGGCCGCGTGAGACGTCTTCCCGTAGCCGGCCGGCGCCGTGATGACGGCGACCCGAACTCCTGGGGCAGAGAGCCGATCGAGCACCGTTCCGCGCACGACCAGGTCGCCGGCCGGGCGCGGCGGCGCCCACGCACCGGGACCGGGCCCCCTGCTCCCATCGGCCTGCGTCATCGTGGTCGGAACATAGCCCGTCCGCCGGCCCCGCCACCGGGTCCGGGTGGTCAGGACGCGCCGGTCGCCGGTGATGGTTCGCCCGGCCGATCCTCCCCCTCCGCAGGTCGGACGCCGACGACCGCTCCGGGCCCGAGCGCCACCCGGAATGACCGGGCCGCCCGCACCGCGATGAGGGTCATCGGGACGGCCATCATCAGCCCGATCAGGCCACCCAGGATGCCGCCGGCCGTGGTGACCAGGAGCACCACGAGCGGGTGGATCCGCAGCGTCCGGCCGGTCACGTGCGGGTCGACCATGTTCTCGATGAGGAGGTTGGCGACCAGGACGACGAGGAGCATGACCACGCCTGCACCGAGACCGTTCTCCGCGACAGCCACGATGACGGCGAGCAGGCCGCCGATGAACGCCCCGATGTACGGGATGTAGCCGCCGACGAACGTCACTGCCATGAGGGTCGGCACCATCGGCAGCCCCATGGCGACGGCAGCGAGGCCGACGACACCGGCCACGACGGCGGACACGACAGTTCGGCCCAGCCAGTAGCGCCGCATGAGCGCCGTCGAGTCGGCGACGAGGAGATCGAGCTGGACCGCCCGTTCGGGCAGCATCCGTCGCTCCACCGAGCGGAGGAACGACCGCCCGTCCTTCAGCAGGTAGTAGAGGATGAGGAGACCGAGGACGATCCCGGCGATGAGCTCGGCCAGCATGTCGATGCCGGAGACCACCGCGCCGACCACACCGGTCGTGACAGTGGGCTCGACGCTCTCGGCCGAGCTCGTGACCGTGTCTCCCACCGACGCGTCGAGGTCGAGCTCGGCCACGGCGCGCTCCACCTGGGCCTTCAGCTCGTCGACCTCGCGGATGATGCCCACCGTCACCATCCACACGAACGCCAGCGAGAGCACCACCAGCACGACCACGACGACGCCGGCCGCCAGCGGTCTCGGGACGCGGTGGCCCTGCAGCCAACGGGTGGCCGGACGGAACAGCATCGCGAGCACCACTGCGAGGAAGAGCGGCAGCACGACTGCGCTGGCCACCGCCAGCACGGTGAGCACGATGGCGGCGGCGAGGCACAGGCCGACGAGTCCCCATGCCACCCGGCCGCTGCGCTCGACGAACGCCGCAGCAGCCCTGGCGGGGTCGCGTGGCTCGGGCACCAGTGCTTCGTCCACTCGACGCGTCCTTCTCCCACTCGGTGCCCACGATGGGCATCGCAGAACGTCTGGAACGTACGACGGAGGCGCCGGGCTCGCCTCGGCCGAAGCGGCCGATGTTCCTACCGCGCGCCACCACGAGGAAGGCTTCGGCAGGTGCCTCCCCTCTCGGCACCAACCCGTATCCCAAAAGTGCCGGTAGGGGACGCGGCAGAAATATCGTTTCATCGACAGCAACAGGCCCCGAGAAGGCTGTTCGACTTCGGTCAGGTGCACCCCTGGTGCAGTTCGGATGGCGGCAGGCCGGGCGGCGGCGACTCCCCGCTTCCCACCAGTGGTTATGACATACTTGTCTGAACTGTCAGCACAGGGACTCAAGTTTGTCATATCCGCTGTTTCATCCGGCCCGCCATGGGGATCTGCCCGCCTTGCTCACCGAGGCGGAGTTCACGCGCGAGTTCCCAGGGGAGGATGAGCATCTCGAGTTGAAGCAAGGGGTGTCCGCCCATCGCGTCCAAGAGGCCGCGGTCGCCTTCTCGAACAACGACGGCGGGGTCTACCTCATCGGCGTGTCACCGAGCGGGCAGGTCGTCGGGGTCAGCCAGCCTGGGGAGAAGACGAAAGACATCCACCAGGCACTGCGTGATACCCGCAACCCGGGGCGATACGACGTTCATCAGCTTCTTGTCGGAGACCGCACCGTACTGGTGCTTGCGGTGGACCGACGCCACGAGGGGTTCGCTCAGACTTCGAGCGGCGCAGTCCTCATGCGCCGTGGAGCGAGCAACATGCCGTTGCTCGGTGACGACCTCTCGCGCTTCTTGTCTCGAAGAACGTTCCAACGCTTCGAGCTGACCCCAGCGACCGTCGAGTTCGCCGACGCTGACACCGGCCTCATCGAGCGACTGGCGGAAGCGTTCGGTTGGACCGTCGACTCGGCCCTGCCGTCGCGCCTCGAGGACGAAGGCTTCTTGGCAACCGACGGCGGGAAACTGGTTCTGACCATTGCCGGCGGACTGCTCCTGTTGCCCGAACCACGGATCATGGGAGGCCGCCCGTACATCGACATCCGCCGGTTCTCCGCCGATGACCCCGACCCGGACAAGACCTGGAAGATCGACGGGCCCGCCGACTCCCAGGTGGAACAGGCGACTCGAACGATCCTCGACCAGCTGGGATCGGTCAACGCGATCGTCGGGGTCCAACGCGTCGAGATGCCCCGGATTCCACCGCGCGTCATTCGCGAAGCGATCGCGAACGCGGTCGCCCACCGCTCCTACGAAAGCGCCGGCACCGCGACACGGGTGGAGCTTCACCCCAACTACCTGACCATCACCTCACCCGGCGGCCTTCCCGAGCCGGTCACACTCGACAACCTCCGATTCCAGCAATCAGCGCGAAATGACCGGCTGCTGGGAGCGCTCAGACGCCTCGGGCTCGCCGAGGATCTCGGCAAAGGCATCGATCGGATGGAAGACGACATGGCGGACGAACTGCTCCGCCGGCCGGAGTTCTCTGACGATGGCGCATTCTTCACCGTCACGCTTCACCTGACCGGCACGATCACAACCCGCGAACGAGCCTGGATTCGCAACCTCATCAAGGAAGGCCGCCTCGACGGCCGCGCCGCGATGGTCGTCATTGCGGTCGCCCGCGACGGCTCAATCACCAACAGCAGTGTACGCCAACTCCTCGATGTCGACAGCGTCGAGGCGCGCAACCTTCTCCAATCACTCGTCACGCACGGCCTCGTCGTGAGACACGGCGAGCGCGGTGGGTCCGAGTACCGGATCGCCCCAGACCTCGGCGTTCCCGCTCGAATCCGACACACTGATGACGAGCTCGACCAACTTGCCCTAGAACTCGCGGCCGCTGGTCCAGTCACCAACGCGTCGCTACGAGAACGGACCGGACTCGATCGACAAGAGGCGCTCAAGGTCTTCCGTCGCCTTGTCGAGCGAGGCGCACTGAAGCAGCTCGGCGAGCGTCGAGGCGCTCGCTACGAGCTCCCCTGAGGCCCGCTGATCCCATCACGAGCGTCCCCTATATTTCGACGAAGCACAGACTGCTGCCAGCGCCGAGCCCACCAAAGAGGTGCAGCCATTGGTGCAGCCTGACCATCCGGTCTGTGGCACACAACGGTGGACCTCGGCGGACACCAAACTCTTAGGGCACCTACTCAGAGCGACCTCGATGGACCGCTGTGGACCCTGTGCCTCCTGCTACGGATCAGAAGGTTGGGGGTTCGAGTCCCTCCGAGCGCGCTGGATAGATGCAGGTCACGGGCCTGCACTGCGCGTGGATCGGCTACAGCAGCGGGGTGGGTGGCAGCCATCGTGGCAGCCAACATCGCAAGGCAGATCCGCAGCGGCGCGCTCGCAGCCGGGCATTTCCACCGGCGGCGCTCGGGACGATCGCCGAGCTCGCCTTCCGGCGGCTGCGTAGAATCGCCCCCGGAGGCCCAGATGAGCGCGTCTGCTGATCACATCAAGGCGCTCGTGCGCAGCCACGCTGACGGCGACGACGCGC